>JAUXDF010000363.1 GCA_030618505.1 Spongiibacteraceae bacterium
CCTATTAATTATTTAGGGAAATACTACCTAGTTCTTTAGAAGAGCACTAAGTAGCTGAAATAACACAGGGAAGAACAAGGAGCTCACCATGGCAAGCACGCCTGACAACCCGCCCCAACTTTCACCGGCACGCACACGCTCGGTTAGCAAACTGATCGTTGATTATATTCAGGCGTTGGGTATCCCTCTGGTTTTTGGTGTGCCAGGGGGCAGTCTTGAGCCTTTTATCCAGTCCCTCAAAAAAAGTGCTGACAACGGTGGCACCCAACTTATATTAGCGCGCAGTGAAGCTGGAGCTGTCCATATGGCCGATGGTTACAGTCGCGAATCAGGCCAGCTAGGCGTCTGCTGCGCCACCTCCGGGCCCGGTGCCACCAATATGCTAACCGCTGTTGCTTCAGCCTACGCCGATGGCACACCACTGCTGGTTATTACCGCCCAAACGGCACTAGCCACCTTTGGCAGAGGGGCAATGCAAGAGGGTTCCTGCACCGGTATAAATACCCTGGCGATGTTTCAGGCTTGCACCCGCTACAACACCCTGGTTTCTCATCCTGCACAACTGGAGCCCAAATTACTGGCTGCCATCAGTCACGCACTCGGCCCAACCCCGGGGCCCGTTCATTTGAGTATCCCCCGTGATATTTTTCAGGCAAACATTGAAGAGCAAGGAGGCCATGGCTCTTTTCGTGCCTTTTTCGGTCAGGAGATAGAACCCAACCGTCGTCAGCTGACACAACTCAAATTATTACTGGAAGGCTCAAGGAGTGGTGCCATCGTTATTGGCCACGGCTGTGAAGGTGCCATTCAAGAAGTACTCAGCTGGGCAGAACATAAACAATGGCCCATCGTCACCACGCCCATGGGGCGCGGCCTGATCTGTGCCGACCACCCCTTGTTTCGCGGGGTATTTGGCACCGCCGGCCATGAGAGTGCCCGCGTGCTGCTCAGTGAAACACAGGTTGATACCATTTTGGTGATTGGCGCCAACCTGGATGAAAGTGCCACCTGCGGCTGGGATGGCAGCACCATACTGTCACCACGGATGGTGCATATTAACGCCAACCCGGAGCAGTTGAGCCTGTCTTATATGGCTAAATTTAACCTGTTAGGCAGCCCCAAGCTGGTGTTTAATTTTTTAAACCAGCATCCAGGACAAGGACAAAAACCCCCGGAAAAAACAAACGCCAGCAATACAGAAGGACAACAGCCAAAAATAAAAATGCTGCACCTTAGTGACTGCGCCCACGACAGTGTGCCGATTAATCCACGACGACTGTTCTGGCACCTGAGCCAGCAGGTCGACGCCGAAACCCGCCTTTTTGCCGATGCCGGCAACAGCTTTTTCTGGGCCCTGCACTACTGGCAGCAGCAGTACCTGCCCGACAATGAAAAAAACCTGTTTCGTATCGGTATCGGTTTTGCTTCCATGGGTTGGGCCTGCCCCGCAGCCATCGGTAGCGCGCTGGCAGCCCCCGACAAGGCACATATCTGTTTTGTCGGTGACGGCAGTTTGCTAATGAACAGTCTTGAGATCAGTGTCGCCAAAGAACATCAGCTCAACATTCTCTTTGTTGTATTAAACAATCAGTCCCTGGGTACGGTAAAACACGGACAGCGTCTGCAAGGGGTTGAACCCACCGCCTGCAAGCTGCCCGCGGTTAACTTTGCCGCACTGGCCACTGCAATGAATATTGAAGCCTATCGTATTAGCACCATGGAACAGTTCAATACGCTGGGGGTTCAAGCCTTATTTGAGAGACCGGGGCCCATTGTGCTGGATGTATTAATCGACGATGAGGTGGTGCCACCGATAGGCGAGCGTCTGCGAGCATTACGTATGGGAGACAAAAAATAGTGCCTTTTCTCTGCATAAAAGACTAAACAGCTCCTCCGAAAAGTGAGGAAAGAGAGAATCACTACCAGCTCAGCGTCACCCCCATCGACATCACACTCTCTATTTTGCTGGCATCATCGGATGGATTATTATCGTAGTCATAATCATACTGCAGCAGGGCATTCAAATGGTCGATGATAGGAAACCGCAGCCCGGTACGACTCTCCAAATCATAATCATCCAGCTGATCCGTCACTACAGTGACTTGGTGGTCATGAAAAAATTCTATGCCATAACTGCTAAGCAGCCACTTAAAATCCAGCGCCCAGCGCAAGGCCAACTGATTGCGATCCTTGTCACTCTTGAAACGCTCGGACTGATATTGCAAACCCCCTTCAAGTTCCAGTGAGCCCAGTTCATGCTCAAAAAACTGATAACCCGGCCCAGCAGCCACCGAGTACTTTTGCTCCAGGTCCTTGAACTCATCACGTTCGTAGGCGCCATTGCCATATACAAACCACATGTCACTGATAAAGTAGTCATATTTATAGGTAGCCTTTAACTCATTCTCGATCTTCTCTTTATCCACCTTCTCGGTATCATAGTCCAGCCTCAGGGTGTGTCGAGTAGCGGCATAACGCACCTGAAAATAAGCATCCAGATCCAACTCGCGAGATTTTGTCGACTTACGCTCATTTTCAGCCCTTAGCGTAATCAGTCCGGTATGTTTTATATACTCCTCTTTAAAATCAGGCTCAGCATAAGCAAGACCAATTTCATTAAGCTCATCAAGAAGAATTTCGATGCCTTCATCACACTGCATTAAATGACTGCCGGCGGGGCTGCGACTAAATACGCAAGCGTTAAATACCAGTCGTTTGCTATCCACTAGCGAGGGGTTTAACTCGATGGTAATCGGCACATCGGTTTTGATTGAAATCACCTCCGCCCGATCAATACGCATCTTTCCCAACACTGGGGAGTGCCAAATAATATTGGTGGACTGAATGCCCTTTAAGGCACCCGAAATACGATCGCCATTGGCCAGACTCAACTCGCCAGCCAGCGCAGGCGAGGACAGCAGTAACGCTAACACCAGTACTAAGTAATTATATGCGCGCACTGAAGCAGACATGATCCCAGTCAGACTATTCTTTCTCATTCTGCGGAGCTTTTTTCATTCCACGGAGCTACCCTAAATAACAGCAACATCCCCGGTAAAGCCAACACGGTACACAGCAGAAAAAACTGCGTCCAACCCAGCTCCTCGACAATAAACCCCACACTGGCATTGGCCAGGGTACGCGGTTGGGCAGCCAGTGCGGTGAACAGGGCAAACTGCGTTGCCGCAAAGGTAGTACTGGTGGTACGGGCGATAAAAGCAATAAAAGCTGCCGTACCCAGACCAACCCCCAAATATTCAAAAGCGATTACTGCTGCCAGCATCATACGATCGGGCCCAGTCTGTGACAGCAGTGCAAAACCCAGGATGCTGACCACCTGCACCACACCAAACAGCCAGAGCGCACGATTAATGCCTAAACGGATCATCATTACGCCACCGATGAGGCCGCCGACAATCGCCGCCACCAAGGATGCCGTTTTGGCAATGGAGCCAATTTCCGTCAAGCTAAAACCCAGGTCGAGATAAAACGGCGAGGACAAGGCCGTCGCCATATTGTCGCCCAGCTTATAGAGAAACATAAATGCCAGAATTTCCAGCGCAGGCAGCCAGCCGAAGCGCGTAATAAATTCACGAAAGGGCTCCACCACTGCCTCGCGCAGGGTTTTTGGAGTCACCGGGTTAGCAATTGCCTCGTTAATGCACAGGGTCATTGCGATCCCCACCAGCATAAAGGCCGCAACAATCATAAATACCCAATGCCAGGGCATATAATC
>JAUXDF010000255.1 GCA_030618505.1 Spongiibacteraceae bacterium
CATACCGGTTATGACTATAGACGCATTCATCGTTTTATATGCATCATCATTAGTTATCTTCCCGCTTGTGACAAATAAGATAACGCTCAAGCTAAAGCAGGTGCCTAAGCTGCCAACAAAAAAACCAAAAATTTTATTCCAAGTCATGATTATCCTTTATCGTCAACGAAACTATAGACTGATCCAAATCGTACGCCCGAGCGGAATAGGAGTGCCATTGGAGGCGTAATGAGTGATTATTGCTCAAATGGTAGTTGAAAGAAAATCGATCTGAGCCCTTAACTCTAAAGGGAGCTAACTAGTGCCCATCCAGAAATTAAACAAAGAGGTCATGGCCAACGCAAATCTGGCGACTTAAAGGCCTTAAAAAGGCCTAGGAGCTAGATTTGCGTTGGCCATGACCGGACTTGATTTTCGAAAATCAGCAGTTTCTGGTTAGGCACTAGTTATACATTTGGTCTGACAGGCTCACACTGATTATCCTGGAAATCTCAGCTGGAGCCCTTTGAGTTTTCTAGGATTATCACGCTGCAGTGCTGGAACCCGTAGATCAGAGATATTCAGTCTTTTTTTACTTTATTATTCGTAATGTGGCTAATCGTCTCTTCCAACGCCTTATCAGAACAGGCTGGCTCTTCGAGTAATGTTTTCACGCTATCAATCGTCACCCCCAACTGCTTAACATAACGCCGACAGTGCACACACATCAGCAAATGCACATAGACCGAAATTCTCTTAGCCAGGGACAGCTCCCCGGAATGATAATCTCCCGCCAGCTCATTGACTTGTTTGCAATTTAACATGGCAATGCCGCTAACCGCATGGTCTACAATTCCCCGTCGCCTGAAAATGTTCAATGGCCTCGTACAAGCTATTTCTTGCCCGGTGCAAAAGCACTCTTATATTGGATGCACTGACATCCAGAATGTTACAAATCTCCTGCGAGGAATAATCCTCCAACTCCTTTAACTTTAAGGCAGCTCCCTGCAACGGCGGCAAACGCTTGACTGTTAGCTCTATACATTCTTTGAGCTCTTCTTCAGAAAGAATGGCCTCCGGCGTTGCCAGTTCCCAGCGCGCTGGTGGAAGTGACCAATGGCCATTACTGCCATAGCGCTCTGCCATAACACCATTATCACTTTCCAGCCCCTCTAGGGAGCAGGAGCGTTTTTCCCGTCGAAAACGGCTTTTTGCCTCATTGGCAACAATGCGCAATAACCAGGTTTTAAGGCTGGAGCGCTGCTCAAAAGCGGGCAGTGCGCGCATCATCGCCAGCCAGGCTTCCTGAACGATTTCATCGGCTATGCTGTCACCGGCAATAGCCAAAGCCAGCGCACGCATGGAGGGCTGATAAAGGGGAATAATTTGTCGAAATGCGCTTTCATCCTGTTTGATCAGGCGATCGATAAGCGCAGCTTCACTTGCGCCCTGGCGCATGCCACCCGTGCTGGTTTTGTTGTTTTTATTCTCTCCTTTCAAGAGCCGGCCCTCAATCCATATAAGTTATTGATTCAACGCTATATCACTCTTTTAACTGCAACGAAATAGTGCCATGTATGACGACAAAATCAAGTCACATTTTGCTTTTCAACAGCCGATAAGCTTGAAATAAGGCCATCGCAGCAGCCCATCGAGATGCGGTATAATACGCGGCAAGCCTGATACATCACTTGGAATCGCATCCAAACTAACTCTCAGAACCATTATTACAGGTAATTCTTACAGGACAGCTATATGAGCCGCTTTTGGAGTCCATTGGTACACGAGCTAACACCCTATGTGCCCGGTGAACAACCTAAATCAAACACCTTGATCAAACTGAACACCAACGAAAATCCCTACCCGCCTTCACCCAAAGCAATTAAGGCGATCAAGGCCGAAGCGGCGGCATCACTGCGTCTGTATCCAGACCCCAACGCCGATCAACTCAAGGCGGCACTGGCAACCTATTACAATCTCGATTGCCAACAGGTGTTTGTCGGCAACGGCTCCGATGAGGTGCTGGCTCATACTTTTCAGGCGTTGCTTAAACAGCAACAACCCTTACTGATTCCCGATATCAGCTATAGCTTCTATCCGGTGTATTGCAGTTTGTATGATGTAAAGCACCAGATGATCCCACTCACTGATAGCTTTGAAATTGACCTGCAGGATTACCAGAAAAACAACGGCGGCATAATTTTTCCAAACCCTAATGCACCCACTGGACGCTTATTAGGCCTCTCAACTATTGAGGCTCTGCTGCAAAATAACCAAGATTCAGTGGTGGTGGTTGATGAAGCTTATATTGATTTTGGTGGCCAGTCTGCCGCATCCCTCGTGCCGCACTATGACAATCTGCTGGTTATTCAAACCCTCTCAAAGTCCCGCTCACTGGCAGGTCTTCGAGTCGGCTTTGCACTTGGGCAGAGTGATTTAATTGAAGCACTGGAGCGAGTCAAAAACAGTTTTAACTCCTACCCTCTTGATCGCATCGCCATTGCCGGTGCTGTAGCTGCCATTGAGGATAAGGAGTATTTTGAAACGATTACAGAAACGATTATTCAATCCCGGCAAACATTAAGCGATAGTTTGCAGGCGATGGACTTTGAGGTCGTCCCCTCAGCTGCCAACTTTGTTTTTGTCAGACATCCACAACACAAGGCCGAGCAGCTCGCCTCCGCCTTGCGCAAGCAATCCATCATCGTCCGGCATTTTCACCAGCCACGAATTGAAGAGTATTTACGTATTACCGTGGGAACGGACGAGGAATGCAAAGCCTTGATCAAGGCTTTGCAGCTTATCCTGGGTCTTGAGCAGGCTTGAATCAGGCCTTCTCTTCTTCAAACCACTTATAAACCAAACCCGCTAAAATAGCACCGACGATAGGTGCCAACCAAAACAACCATAATTGTGAAAGTGCCCAATCACCTTGAAAAATGGCGACTCCGGTACTTCGCGCCGGATTCACTGAAGTATTGGTTACCGGAATGCTGATCAGATGAATCAGCGTAAGGCCCAAGCCAATAGCAATCGGCGCAAAACCCTGCGGCGCGCGCTGATCCGTTGCACCTAAAATAATAATCAAAAACATAAATGTCATTACTACTTCCGTGACTAAAGCCGCCAGCAAACTATAACCACCCGGTGAATGCTCGCCATAGCCGTTAGAGGCAAAACCTGCGCTCGCATCAAATCCGGCTTGCCCTGAGGCGATGACAAATAAAATAGCGGCACCGGCGATACCACCAGCCACCTGCGCTGAAATATAAGGCGCAAGCTCTCCAGTCGAAAACCGCCCTCCCGACCAAAGCCCAAGAGAAACAGCAGGATTTAAATGACAACCTGAGATATGACCAATAGCGAATGCCATGGTTAGTACAGTAAGCCCAAACGCAAAAGACACGCCAAGCAAGCCGATGCCTACATCCGGGAAGGCGGCGGCTAGTACCGCACTACCACAACCTCCCAGCACCAGCCAAAATGTACCCATAAATTCTGCTGCCAGTTTTTTTGATAATGTCATTATTTACCCCTTGTATCGTTATCGAATGGTTCCTGTAAACTTGTTTGCTTTCAAACTTATAGCATGACAATCCACGAAGGCAAATTTAAGTTGTTTTTATGCTGATTTTTTTAAACAATAATGGAACACCCCTGCTTATAACCTATTGAACCAAAAAAGTGGCCAACAATTGCAAACACAATAAAGCAAATACCCCTGCCAATAGGTCATCCACCATAATCCCAAAACCACCCGCCACTCTTTTATCGAGCCAGCTAATCGGCCACGGTTTTAAAATATCAAAGATGCGGAACAATACAAAACCGATAACAACCCACAGCCAGCCACTGGGCGCCATAAACATCGTTAGCCAATAACCCACAAACTCATCCCAAACAATACCGGGATGATCATGCACACCGAGATCATCCGCCGTTTTACCACACAGATAAACACCCACCAGCGATGCGGCTAGCAATATTAATAGATAATACGTTGCTGACAAATCCTGCATTAACAGAAAAAACGGTATTGCTGCCAAGGTTCCCATCGTGCCCGGCGCTTTTGGAGATAAACCGCTGCCAAAACCAAAGGCCAGCAAATGGACAGGATTTTTCATTGAAGGTTTAGTGGCCTGAAACTCAATCATTAGAAATGCTGGTATCCCATTTTTTTTATTGGATAAAGACTACCATCTTGACGATAGCATTCTATTTGTTGCCCTGTGGTAATTTCACCAATACATTGCAGAGGAAGCGCTAGGTTACCTGCAAGCTGCTCAACCGCACAACAATTTTCTGCACTCAAGGTAAAGCACAGTTCATAGTCATCACCACCCGACAAGGCCCAAAGTTGCTGCTGTTCAGCTGTTGCCTGGCTGCGAAGACTACCGGAAAGCGGCAGACTATCAACATTAACTTTTGCGCCACAATTTGATGCTTTGGTGATATGCCCAAGGTCAGCAAGTAGTCCATCAGAAATATCAATACAACTGCTTGCCAGTTCAGTCAGGGCCAAACCTAAACCAACACGCGCACTAGGGCGCAAGTAGCGCTGAATCAATGCCGATTCGTCTTCATTATAATGTGCTTTATTTTGCTGATACAGTGCCAGACCAGCGGCGGCATCACCCAACGATCCGGACACAAATATTTTGTCGCCTGGTTTGGCACCGGCACGGGTCATGTAAGAATTTTTATCCACCTGCCCATGGGCCTGTATCGCAATAGCAAGCGGGCCTTTGGTGGTATCACCGCCCACCAACGCCACCTGATATTGATTTGCCAATTGAGCCAGTCCGCGACTAAAACCTGCTAGCCAATGGGCATTATTTTCCGGCAAGGTGAGCGATAAAGTTATCCAGCAGGGTTCTGCGCCCATCGCTGCCAAGTCACTGAGATTAACCGCAAGACAACGATAGCCAATATCTTCTGCGTTTGCATTCAGGGGAAAGTGAACATCGCCAAGCGAGCAATCAATACTCAGCACTAACTGGCAGCCCGCAGCAATATCAAGCACGGCGGCATCATCACCAATACCCAAAGCAACATCGCTACGAGAAGGAGTTGCACCGGCAAAATATTTTTCGATTAATTGAAACTCTGAAAGTGCCATCGGTAATTGTAGATTCTGCCTTTAAAACACTACCGGCAGCCTTGATCAGTGTGCTCCATGTAGTGTTTTTTGTATAACGCGGTAATCTCGAGAAGAG
>JAUXDF010000366.1 GCA_030618505.1 Spongiibacteraceae bacterium
CTGGATCAAAAGCTCTTTGATATGAACAGCTGGTTCAGTTTTAAAAGTGGCAAACAAGTCAGTGAAAAAGCCAAAGCGCAATTTGCCGCCGACCAGCAGGATCTTATTGTTCGCGTTGCCGAAGCCTACTTTAATGTGCTGACAGCCAAAGATAGCCTGGCGGCCAGTCGCTCGGAAGAAAAAGCCACCAAACGCCAGCTTGAACAAACTCAGCAGCGTTTTGATGTTGGCCTGATAGCCATTACTGATGTTCACGAAGCACGCGCTGCCTACGACCTGACCGTGGTTAACCGGCTGAACGATGAAGGATTGTTAGGTGTGACACTGGAAGCACTTACCGTGATCACCGGACAAATCCACAACAATCTCTGGCTGCTCAATGAGGAGTTCCCCATCAATAATCCGGAACCCTTATCGCGTGATGACTGGGTGGCCTTTGCAATGAAAAACAACTACGCGCTCAAAGCCTCCGGTTATAGTGCCGAATCCGCACTACTGCAGGCCAAAGCCGCTAAGGCCAACCACTACCCGACCTTATCTGGCAGCATCAGTTATTCGGACTTCAGCGAAGACGGTACGCAATTTGGTCGTGATGTGGACACGCAAAATGAAGCAGCGGTAATTGGCCTGCAACTTACCGTGCCCATCTACACCGGCGGCGGCACCAGCGCCGCACGCCGCCAGGCCTTTGAACAGTACAACGCTTCACGCGAGCTGCAAACCGGCACCATGCGTAACACCATCCAGGCGACTCGCTCTCTGCATCTGGCAGTAATGACCGATGTAGCACGCGTGGGCGCGCGCAGACAATCAATCACCTCCTCACAAAGTGCGGTTGATGCCACCCAGGCAGGCTATGAAGTCGGCACCCGTAACGTAGTAGACGTACTACAAGCCCAGCGTGTGCTATTTGCCTCTTTAAAGGATTATGCCAATGCCCGTTATGGCTACGTAATTAATATGTTTAAACTAAAAAGGCAGGCAGGCACCCTCAGCCCGGAAGATATTTATAAGTTAAACGAGTGGCTGGTTAATCCGCCAAGCAAAACTACAACCATTAATCCGCAGTATTAATAATATTCAGCAGGCGCTGCAGAGCCCCACGGTTATCATTAACCACCGCCAAACCAGCCTCACCGGCAAGGCGGCGGGCTTGAATATCATTGGCCCAGAGCACCACTGCAGCGGCCAGCTCATCACTGTTAGCCACCGTCTTCATCGCACCAGCTTTCTGCAACAGCTCACTAATTTCGGCGAAATTAAACAAACTCAAACCACTTAAGACCGGCGCACCCCAGGCAACCGATTCCAGCATATTGTGGCCGCCGTTATTCACCAGACTACCACCGATAAAACTAAAATCCGCCGCACCGAACATCAGCAGCATCTCACCCATGGTATCGCCCATAATAATCGCCGTCTGCGCGCTGACCGGCTCAGCACTACTGCGACGCGCCAGCGCAAAACCGCTGGCTTCACAGAGCTGATAAACAGACACAAAACGCTCGGGGTGACGAGGCACAATCACCAGACGCAAAGTCTCAATCTGCTGGCGAGCCCGGGTGAAGGCCGCCAGTATCAACTCATCCTCACCGGCATGCGTGCTGGCAGCAATCCAAACCGGACCTCCACCGATATGCCATTGCTGCTTTAACTGCTCGGCCTGTTCTCGCAACTCAGCACCCAGACTGATATCAAACTTAATGCTGCCTGTTACCTCCAGCTGATCATCACGCAAACCCAAAGCTTTAAAACGCTCACCATCGGCTTGACTCTGAGCCGCCACCGTCGACAACTGCGCCAACATGGCACGTGTTAAAGGGGCAACACGCTGGTAACCTCGAGCCGATTTTTCTGATAAACGGGCGTTGGCAATAATAATCGGCAGACCGCCGCGATGACTGTAGTGGATAATATTCGGCCATAACTCAGTCTCCATCACCACCAACGCACAGGGCTGCACACGCTTTAAAAAACGCTGGATACAACCCGGCAAGTCATAGGGGACATAAACATGAAATACCCGCTCACCCAAATACTCATCAAACAGCGCCTGAACACGCTCCGAACCGGTGGGCGTCATGGTGGTTATAACCAAGGGGCGCAGGGGGTCTTCTGACAACAACTGCTTAATCATCGGTGCGGCGGCAATGGTCTCACCGACGGACACTGCATGCACCCACAGCGGTCGTTGTTTGAAATCCGGAGGCGAAAAAAACCCGAAGCGCTCAGCAACACGCGTACGATAGGCAGGCGCTTTGCGAGCACGCCACAGTAGTCGCAACAAAATAGCCGGCAGCAACAAATAATAAATAGTGGTGTAAAGAATCCGCGCCATTAAGCTCTCCTGAATATGCGCCGAAGCATACTGTTTAATGTTAATAAACACCAGACAGGCGCAAAGTGCGGCTTGAAACAGTATAATATCCAGCAAGGAATGGCGGCGGGAAATTGTATTAGTCTCATTGGTGCGGGGGCCACACCCTACGTCAGCCCGGAATGGGAATACATAGACTGGTGGGGGTGGGTTGGTGAGCGCCTATGAGTTTTAGCGAGCACGGTGTCGATTTTGGAAGAAGGGAGCGGGGAGAACACGCCTTTTGTTTTTGTGTTCTCACGAGCGACCGCCAAAATCGACGCCGCGCGCAGCGTTAAGAAACTCATCGAAGCACACCAACCCACCCCCACCAGTCGCCCCGACATCCGGCAAATACTTTACACCCCAAACAGCTTCTTTGAAAAACACCGGATACAGTGTCGTGCAAGAACAACACATTAAAGTAAACACCATCATCATCGGCGGCGGTATCGCCGGCCTCTGGCTGCTCAATCGCCTAAATAATGAAGGTCGCTCAGCCATCCTGCTAGAAAACCGCGAACTCGGCCACGGCCAAACCATCAACTCCCAAGGCATGATCCACGGCGGCATTAAATACGCCCTCAGCGGAGCCCTAACAGGCTCCTCACAAGCCATCGCCGACATGCCCGAACGCTGGCGACGCTGCCTGCGCGGAGAGGGTGATGTCAACCTGCAAAACTGCAAAACACTCAGCGAACACTTCTACATGTGGTCACCCGGCGGCATCGGCTCACGGGTCACCTCCTTTTTCGCCAGCAAAGCAACCCGGGGCCGGGTAGAAAAACTCAAACAACCACAACACCCGCCGCCCTTTGACAACAAAACCTTCAAAGGCGCCGTCTACCGACTTATCGATCTGGTACTTGATGTACCCAGCCTGCTAAACACATTACGGCAAAACCAGACCGATAAAATTTTCGCCATCGACTGGCAACAAAGCCAACTTGAACAGGATGAAAAAGGCAAAGTCAGCGCCCTTATCATCGAACACCAAGGCCGGCGCTATCGTATCGAAACACAATGGCTAATACTCAGCGCCGGTGAGGGCAATGCACAACTCATGGACAAACTGGCCATCAAACAGCCCCGGATGCAAACCCGCCCACTCCACCAACTTATCGTCAAACACCACTACCCCTACCCACTATACGCCCACTGCATGGGCACCAACCCATCACCACGGCTCACCATCTCCAGCCACCCCTGCAAGGACGGCAGCTGGGTATGGTATCTAGGTGGAGATTTGGCCACAGAAGGCGTAAAACAAACGACAGAAGAGTTAATTGCCAAAGGTGGCCGCGAGTTGTCCGCCCTCTTTCCCTGGCTAGACTTTAGCAGCGCACAATGGCGCAGCCTCAAC
>JAUXDF010000026.1 GCA_030618505.1 Spongiibacteraceae bacterium
AATTAGTCAGTTTTTGCGTTCGATTAAGGCGAATAGCTCGCTATTTAACGCAATCGAACGTGAAAAATGGCTGATTTATGTTTTTCCGCAGTAGAACAGCGTTAAATCCGACAGACTCCAAGGCCTTTTCAAGGCCTTTAAGTCGCAAGATTTGCGTTGGCCAGGATCTCTTTGTCTAATTTCTGGGTGGGCACTAGCTAACAGGTTATGCCGGCTTGCCAAAACACAGTTCAACGAAAAACTCTCCAGCCTCAGTTTGAAAGGGTAGAACAATAACGCGGCTATTTTTTTTGTGGTTTATTTTTTTCTCTTTACCGATAAAAACAAGGGGTGTAGCCATATCAAAGCTATGTCCATTTTCATCAAGTAGACTTTTAGCGGCGCCGGTAACCATATTGGTTATTTCTCCAACCAGGTCAGTTACTGTTTCATTAATGGATGAAACCTCCTCGCCTAGCATTCGCCTGGTAATATCAATAATAACCGGAGTAGTAAAAGAGATGGCCAGTGTCCCTTCTGTATTTGGGGAATTCATGCTGATTACACCAGTAACATCGCCTTTGGGTATATCATCGGATTTTAGTGAGAGGGCGCCAGGGTTAATTTCCAGCATTGCCATGGTTGTTAAGACATTGGACATAGCGCTTAGAAAGGGGTTGATAAATGTTGCGTCCATTAATACATCCTTAGGGTAAGTCTTATAAATAAAATAGTGACTTAATAGTTACTTTTATCAGTGTAGCTGAAACATCTCAGGGCTCAAGCCCTATTGTTTTGCAAGAGTTAATAAAGTGCAGGTGAAGCAAGCTTGCTTATCGCGATATAATACGTTTGTTTGAACTGACTATAGAAATTTCCAAAAGGTTATAAATGACACCTGAGCGCGTAGCCCGCCTGCGGGCAGTATTAAATAGACGACAGCCAGATTTAACGGTTGTCACTGACCATGTTCACAAAGGCCGTAACTTGTCTGCTGTCATCAGAAACTGTGATGCAGCTGGTGTTCTTGAGATGCACAGTGTAATGGATAAGGAAACGTATAAAGTATTTCGCGGTACGGCAATGGGCAGTCATCGTTATGTCAATGTTAACTGTCAGCAAACATTGCAGCAGGCCTTATTGCCCTTAAAAAAACAGGGGTATCAGGTGATTGCCGCGGATATTGGAGGGAGCGCTATTGATTTTCGTGATGTTGATTACACACGACCGACAGCGATACTTTTGGGTGCAGAAAAAGTAGGCTTAAGCTCTGAGGGAGCAGCGATGACAGATCAGTTTGTGACTATCCCTATGGTTGGTATGGTTGAGTCTTTTAATGTTTCAGTTGCCTCCGGAATAATTTTGACTGAGGCGGTCAGACAACGTATGGATGCCGGTTTTTATAAGCGTGTACGTATAAATCAAACTGACTATGATCGTTTTTTCTTTCAATGGGCTCACCCCAAGGTTAGCCAGTATTGTGATGATCGAGGTTTGGACTATCCGGCAATAGGGGAAGATGGTGAAATTGATAAGCCTTCCCAGTGGTATGAGAGAGTTAGGGAAAACTCGACAAGTAGCTGACATGGCGTGTCGGTGGCATCAAACTTGTTGTGTTGTCGATTTTAAGGTTTACTAAAATACCTACAAATGCCGTATAGAGTTTTTCCCCATTGCTGCTACTTTATAATGGAGAGTTAAGCCGTTGTCAGTTCTCACTAAAGAATAGAGTAAAGCTATGATTGAAGAAATTCGTTACGCGATTGAAACGCCGCCTAAGAGTGGGGCATTCATTGAGGTGGCGCCGGGGGTTAAATGGCTGCGCATGCCATTGCCCTTGGCGCTGGATCATATCAATCTCTATCTTATTGATTCAGGCGATGGTTGGCTGGTTATTGATACCGGTATGCAGCTAGGCGATACCAAGACTTATTGGGAAGAGATATTTGCCGGCGATGCGCTGGAGGGTAAGCCGATAAAGGGCGTGTTGGTTACCCATATGCATCCTGATCATGTTGGTTTGGCCGGCTGGCTTTGTGAAAAGTGGCGAGTCCCGCTCTATATGAGTCGTGGTGAGTATTTCTTTTCCAGAGCCTTGTCCGCACCGTCCACCGGGATGTCGTGGACTTCGCGAGAGTATTATAAGCGCATTGGGCAAGGGGAGGAATTTATAAGTCTGATGGAAAAACAGATGGGTGGATTTTCATCTATTGTCTCCAAAATTCCCGGTTCATACCATCGTCTGATAGACGGGCAGGTAATGCATTTGGGCAAGGATGACTGGAAAGTAGTGATTGGTAGGGGGCACAGTAGTGAGCACGTTTGCCTTTATTGCGAGAAGCGAAAATTGCTTATTTCCGGTGATCAGGTGATCGCTAGAATTACCTCCAATGTCAGCGTAATGGCCATTGAACCCGAGGCTAATCCGATGCAGGAATGGCTGGATTCTCACGATAAATTTCTCTCCCTGTGTGAGGATGCGCTAGTTTTACCCGCGCATAATTTACCTTTTTACGGCCTTCATGTGCGCCTTAAGGAATTGATCGCACATCACGAAGATCATCTGATGGCGATTGAAGAGGCCTGTGTAGAGGCGAAAACAGCGACGCAGTTGCTGCCTGTGCTGTTTAAGAGGGATATCGATATGCAGCAAATGGCCATGGCTCTGGGAGAATGCGTGGCCCACCTGAATTACTTATTAGCCTATAAACGCATCGAACGAACGCTGGATGATGGTGGTGTTTATCGTTATCTCACCATTGACCCTGCGGTATCAAAGCGGAAAAAACGGAAACATGGTTTTATCGATGATGAGCCGATAATGGTTTAAGCGACTTTTCCTGAAATCCCCCATCCCGTGAATACCAAGACTGCCTAACTCTAAGCGGGCTTTAATCTTTAGCAGTAATTTGTTAGTTTGCCGCCCAAATAAGAGGATGGTCAGCAATTGAGGTGATAATAGTGAGCGTTTGTCGATGTTAATTATATTGGATTGGGATGGTACCCTTATGGACTCAACGGCTAAAATCGTAAGCTGTATGCAGCAGTCCGCGCGGCAGTTGGATTTGACGGTGCTCAATGAGTTGGCGATAAAGGAAATAATTGGCTTGGGTTTACCCCAGGCAATAAGACAGCTGTATCCCGCGCTTGATGATCAATCAGTGGATGCTTTTCGCGACAGTTATTCAAGGAATTTTGTTGCTGCTGATGAAATACCGTGTTCATTTTTTCCCGGGGTTAAGGCTACACTCGCTTCTTTGCGAGATGATGGGCATGCACTGGCGATTGCAACCGGCAAAAGCAGAAAAGGGCTTGATCGTGTTCTGGGTAATTTGGATATGCAGGATTGGTTTGATGGCAGTCGCTGTGCAGATGAGACTGCCTCCAAGCCAGACCCCTTGATGCTGGTGGAAATACTGGATGAGCTGGGTTTTAGTGCCGAGCAGGCGGTCATGGTGGGTGACACTGAGTTTGATATGGCAATGGCGGTGAATGCACAAATGCCGCGAATTGCCGTTGACTATGGCGCTCATCATATCGATCGTTTAAAAAACTATCAGCCCAGTTTGTGTGTCGATCATTTTGCTGAGATTCTGGAGTGGAGTCGCGGGGTGTAGTGTTTGTTGATGCACCGACTATACTCAAACCTCTATGTGCTCATACCTCCATATAGGTGAGCTGGCACTAATCATTTAAGCAGGAATTACGAGAGCTATGTTTAACGAGCAAAAGGAAAATGATAAAGACGAGAATCGGGCATGGGATATGCTGGATAAGGTTGTTATGTCGTCCTTTGAAGAGCAGCGTAAAGCAAGGCGCTGGTCGATTCTTTTTAAAGGGCTGACTTTTGCGTATCTGTTTGTTGCACTGATGTTGTTTTATCCTTGGGACAGGGCGCCGGGTTCTGTTTCCGGAAGTAAGGAGCACACAGCACTGATTAAGGTTCACGGTGTCATTATGGAAGATGAGGCTGCCAACGCAAATGCCATTGTGACGGGTTTGCGAGAAGCATTTGAGGATAAAAAAACCAAGGCAGTACTTTTAAGTATCAATAGCCCTGGTGGCAGTCCGGTGCAAGCCGGTTATGTCTACGATGAAATCCTGCGACTGCGGGCTCTCCATGAAAACATCAAGGTCTATGCTGTCATTAGTGATATTGGCGCATCCGGTGGTTATTATATTGCAGCGGCGGCTGATGAAATTTATGCGGACAAGGCTAGCCTGGTTGGGTCTATTGGCGTGATTTCCTCCAGCTTTGGTTTTGTCGGTACGATGGAGAAACTCGGTGTTGAAAGGCGAGTGTTTTCTGCCGGTGGTAATAAAAACTTTCTTGATCCCTACCTGCCCTTGCCTGACTCTCAAAAAGAGTTTTGGCAGAGTGTGTTAAATGTTACTCATAATCAGTTTATCGATATTGTTAAAAGGGGTAGGGGAGATCGGCTTACAACGGAGACTGAGCTATTTGGCGGGCTGATATGGACCGGTGAGCAAGCCGTGGACTTGGGGCTGATTGATGGCCTGGGTAGCGCGGGTTATGTCGCGCGGGAAGTGATTGGTACTGAGGATATTGTTGATTTTACGTTCTCTCCTCATCCGCTGGATAGAATTATCAAACAGTTTGGCGTGTCTGTTGGCGCCAGTATTGCAGCCCAGATGGGGCTGTCATCTGGTACACCGCAGCTGCGTTAGGGAAGCGAGAAACCTTCCTCCGAGAGCATAGTGGTTAGCCTGATTAGCGGTAATCCGATCAGGCTGTTGGGATCATCCCCTCTTAGATGTTCGAACAGGGTGATGCCCAAGCCCTCTACCTTGAAGCTTCCTGCGCAATCATAGGGTTCTTCCTGCTGGAGATAGCGCGTTATCGCTGCCTCGGATAAAGGCCTGAATTTAACCTCAAAACTGTCGACAATACTGCGCACGGTGCCGCTGGCGGTATTATGAAGGGTGAGGCCGGTATAAAATAATACTGAGCGAGCGCTGCAGGCAGTGAGTTGTTTTACCGCATTGGGAAAGTTTCCGGGTTTTGTCAGTATCTTCTTATCAAGTACCGCTACCTGATCTGAGCCGATAATGATGGCGTTGTGGTTGTGACCAGCAATGGCAGCGGCTTTTTGTTCTGCCAGGCGTTGTACCAGTTGTACTGCAGTTTCTCCCGGGTGGGCGGTTTCATCAATATTCGGAGCCTGGCACTCAAAGGCCAGATTGAGCTTTGTTAACAGTTGCTTGCGGTAGGGTGAAGTTGAAGCCAGAATCAGTTTTATAGCCAATTTTATACTCGGTTTTGTATTGTCAGGGCTTATATTTAAGGTGAGAACGCATATTATAGCCATAAGCCTTGAAATTAAGGCATTTTCTTTGACACATGCCCCCTCTATGCATATGATTGCGCGCTTATGTTGACTGACCCACTTCCTCATTATGTAGATATTAGAAAACTGGCAGCAAAAGGCATGCAATTCGATGCGCAGCTGCCATTGGTTGAGTTAACCAGACTTTGCGATGCCTTGGTTGATAACGAGGGGATTGTAGAGGTTAAGCTAAGCTTCGGTGTTGATGATCAGCGTAATAAAACCATCACCGGTCAGGCAGCTTGTGATGTTAAGGTGGTTTGTCAGCGTTGCCTGCAAGCGATGGTGCTTGAGCTGAAAACAGAGGTAATGCTGGGTCTGGTATGGGAAGAGGCGCAGGCAAGCAGTTTACCAAAAGAGTACGACTCCCTTGTGGTAGGGGAAGATCCGGTTGATTTATATGAGATCGTTGAAGATGAGCTGCTATTAAAGCTGCCATTTGTCAGTTATCACGATCCTGAGCACTGCGCTGGATCACAGTCTTACTCATCGAGCTCGGATGAAGTGGACAAGACGATAAAAGAGCAGGCGGCAAAACTTGAAAAAGAGAATCCATTTAATATTCTGGAAAGTCTTAAGTCAAAGAAATAGCTCGCTGCCATAATTTGAAAGATATTGAAGCTGAATAAATGACTTCAATAGTGTTTGATAGTTAATGAGTAAGTGTTATCCGGTAAGTGTTATTAGTATTAAAAGTCCGGCAAGTAATTATATTGAGGAGCTTGTGAAGCATGGCTGTACAAAAAAGTAAGAAAACCCGTTCTCGTCGCGGAATGCGTCGTTCCCATGATGCTTTAGGTACTGCTACCTTGAGTGTTGATCAGACTAGTGGTGAGACTCATCGTCGTCATCATATTACCGCCGATGGTTTTTATCGCGGTAAGAAAGTTATTGAAACCGGTAACGACGACTAAGGTTTGTCCCTGTCACGCTGTATTGCGATTGATATGATGGGTGGGGACTATGGCCCCCGCGTTACTGTTCCTGCCATTATCAAAAGCCTGACAGCTCACCCCGACTTGAAGTTAATTCTGGTCGGGAATCAAGAGCAAATCCACGCAAGGCTCGATGCCAGTGCATCAGGGGTGCGAAACCGTATCGTTGTTCACCATGCTGATGATGTCATTGCTATGGATGAAAAACCCTCGGCTGCCCTGCGTAGCAAACGTGATACATCAATGCGTGCCTGTCTGAATCTTGTAAAAGAAGGTAGCGCGCAAGCCTGCGTGAGTGCAGGCAACACTGGTGCATTGATGGCGATAGGCAGCCATGTGCTGAGAAAGCAACAAGGCTTGATCAGGCCGGCAATTTGTTCAGCAATTCCCACACTTAAAGGCCACAGCTACCTGCTGGATCTTGGCGCAAATATCGAATGTAGTGCAGAACAGCTTTCCCAGTTTGCGATAATGGGGGCATCATTGGCGAGTGCAGTAGATAATATTAAGCAGCCCAGAGTTGCTTTATTGAATATCGGCCAGGAAGAGATTAAGGGTAATGCGCAGGTCAAAGAGGCCGCGCAGTTGCTTCAGCAGAGTCCTTTGATTAATTATGTCGGTTATGTGGAAGGCGATGTGCTTTTTGAAGGCGATGCAGATGTGATTGTCTGTGATGGTTTTACCGGCAATGTTGCGTTAAAAACCAGTGAAGGTGTTGCCAGTTTTATCAGTAAAAAAATCAAACGGCAGCTGCGTGGTTCGGTGCAAAAAAAGGTGTTAGCCTGGTTGGCCATGCCCGTTTTATCGGCAATTTTCAAGCAACTTGATGCTCGGTCATTAAATGGCGCTGTTTTTTTGGGCTTGCAAGGAATTGTTGTGAAGAGTCACGGTAACGCCGATGCCTACAGCTTTTCCAGTGCCATTAGTTTGGCCTTGAGTATGGCAAGCTGCGGGCTCGCAGATACAATCGATAATAGACTCCAGGCACTGGAATAAGATCAACGAGATAAAATTATGAGCATAGAAGGTAAAGTAGCCGTTGTAACAGGTGCATCCAGAGGGATTGGTAAAGCGATTGCTGACTCGTTGGCCGCTCAGGGAGCGATAGTAATCGGTACGGCCACCAGTGATGCCGGTGCCCAGGCGATCGATCAGCGTTTTAAGAATGATGGAGTAAAGGGTGCCGGGAAGTTGTTAAATGTGACTGATAAAGCTTCCGTGGACAGTTTTATCAAAGATGTTGCAGCTGAATTTGGTGCTCCGCTGATCCTGGTCAATAACGCTGGTATCACCCGCGACAATATCATGCTGCGAATGAAAAGTGAGGAGTGGGATGATGTTATCGATACCAATCTCACCGCCGTTTTTCGTGTGGCTAAAGCCTGTTTGCGGGGAATGACAAAGGCTCGCTGGGGAAGGATTATTAATATCAGTTCAGTGGTGGGTTCTATGGGTAACGCTGGTCAGGCTAATTATGCGGCAACTAAAGCTGGCGTTGAAGGTTTTAGCCGAGCCCTGGCTCGTGAGTTAGGTTCTCGTAATATTACTGTTAATAGCGTGGCGCCGGGTTTTATTGATACTGATATGACCAAGGCACTGCCCGATGCACAGCGAGACGGCTTGCTGACACAGATACCTTTGGGGCGCTTGGGACAGCCAGAGGAGATTGCTGGTACTGTCTCTTTTCTTGCCAGCGACAGCGCAGCCTATATTACAGGCACCACAATTCACGTGAATGGTGGCATGCATATGGCTTAAGTCATTGTTTTGTTAAAAGTTTCATATTTTTTTAAGTTTAATATTACAAGTGAGGGGAAATCGGGGTAAAATGCGCGCTCGAAACACTTGTAGTTGCAATTTTTGTTACAATTTCAGTTAGAACAGCAGCTTGACTGCGACCGACAATAAAATAGGAGTTAACCAAGGCTATGAGTAGCATAGAAGATCGAGTCAGAAAGATCGTTGCTGAGCAACTAGGCGTTAAAGAGGACGAAGTTAAAAAAGAGGCTTCTTTCGTTGAAGATTTAGGGGCTGACTCTTTGGATACAGTTGAGTTGGTTATGGCTTTGGAGGAGGAATTTGAAACTGAAATTCCTGACGAAGAAGCTGAGCAGATTACGACTGTTCAATTGGCGATCGATTACATCGAATCCCATAAGTAATAATCTACTCTTTTAGATTATTTGTATGAAAAAAGCCGTTTCTATTTAAACAGAGTAGGACGGCTTTTTTAATGCAAGAAAACTATCCTAAATAAGCGTCAAGTCCTGATAGAAGTCGAGTTTGCCTTCTTAAGGGAAGCGATGCTGTTGGCTGTCGAAAATTAATTTTGAAGTCAGCCCTTTAATCAGGAGGACTTATCTGTGTCCAAAAGACGGGTGGTTGTAACAGGCTTGGGAATGGTATCTCCGGTTGGAAACACTGTTGACGAATCCTGGCACAACATTGTTAATGGTAGAAGTGGCATTGGGCCAATTGAGCATTTTGATACTTCAGCTTTCAATACTCGATTTGGCGGATCTGTTCGAGACCTCGATGTAAATCAGTATATTAGCCAGAAAGATGCCCGCAAAATGGATATATTTATCCAGTACGGGCTGGCTGCTGGTATTCAGGCTGTGCAGGATGCAGGGCTTGAATGCAATGAAGAGATTGCTGATCGAATTGGGGTTGCAATAGGTTCTGGTATCGGTGGTATTTCTGCGATTGAAAAGAATCACGGTATTGTGATGAGTAGAGGCCCAAGAAAGATATCTCCTTTCTTTGTGCCGGGCTCGATCATTAATATGATCGCCGGGCATCTGGCGATAAAGTACGGCTTTAAAGGCCCCAATATTGCCATCACAACCGCTTGCACAACAGGTACTCATAATATTGGTTATGCTGCCCGTACCATCCGTTACGGTGATGCTGATGTCATGTTAGCAGGAGGGTCTGAGATGGCGACCACACCTGTCGGCCTGGGTGGTTTTGCTGCAGCCAGGGCACTTTCAACCCGAAATGACGATCCGCAGGCCGCAAGTCGCCCTTGGGATCGAGATCGAGATGGGTTTGTACTCAGCGATGGTGCCGGCGTTTTAGTGCTTGAAGAATATGAGTTTGCCAAAAAACGAGGCGCTAAAATATATGCCGAGCTTAGTGGCTTTGGTATGAGTGATGATGCCTATCATATGACCTCCCCACCGGCTGATGGTATGGGAGCCGCAGCTGCAATGAACAATGCACTTAAGGATGGTGGCATTAGCTGTGAAGAACTAAGTTATATTAATGCCCACGGCACATCCACGAATGCCGGTGATTTTGCTGAAACCAATGCGATTAAAGCGGTGATGGGTGACTTTGCCGCTAAAGTTGCCGTCAGCTCAACTAAATCGATGACCGGCCATGCACTGGGTGCAGCCGGTGCCCTGGAAGCTATCTTTTGTGTGCTGGCTATAAAAAACCAGGTAGCGCCACCAACTATCAATTTAGATAATCCCGACGAGGGCTGTGATTTGAACTTCGTTCCTAATGTTTCTCAGGAGATGACCCTTGAGACAGCATTATCCAACTCCTTTGGTTTTGGTGGCACTAACGGTAGTTTGCTATTTAACAAGCTATAAGTGAGAGGCTGGAGAAGGGCTTGTACGATAGCTATAAAGGGGGGGTGGTAACACCCCTTCATCCGTTTTGACGGGAAAATATGGCACTCAATAATGTCAGATAATAATAACAAACCTATTACATCGATTAATGGCAAGCTTGATGACAGCCTGTCAGTCAGAGACAGGGGTTTGATGTATGGAGATGGGCTGTTCGAAACCTTTGCCTATAGACATAACAAACTTGAACTCCTCAACCTCCACCTTGATCGGTTGTCTGCGGACTGTAAAAGACTCTCTATTCCCCTTGATATTTCCTTGCTTAAAAAAGAGCTGTTTGAATTTCAGCAGCAACTAATTGAGGCCGGTATTAGCCAGGCGGTGATCAAACTGATTGTTTCACGCGGCTATGGTCGTAGAGGCTATCGTGTGGATCCTGATAGTGAAACGAGTAGAATTATTAGCTGCGATCCCTGGCCGGAGCATATTGATAGCATTAGCGATAGCAGCAAGAAAGGTGTTACGGTACAGCTCTGTAAAACGACTCTGGCACGATCTAATGTATTGGCTGGTATCAAGCACCTTAACCGTTTGGAGCAGGTGATGGCTCGATTGGAGTGGGATGACCCGAGTATCTACGAAGGTTTGCTGATGAACGAATTCGGGAGTCTGATAGAGGGAACCTGCAGCAATTTGTTTATTGTAAATGCCAGAGAAGAAATAATCACTCCCAGCTTAAAATATTCCGGCGTTGCCGGCGTTATGCGTCGGCACATTATCGAGAATCTTGCCCCGAAGCTGGGTTTGTCGGTTTGCGAAACAAATGTCGACTTTCAAGAGTTTACAGAGGCTCAAGAGGTTTTTATCACTAATAGCTTGATTGGTGTTTTGCCTGTCACGAAATGTCAGGGTTCACGTTGGCTTGTTGGCCAAACGACAAAAAAATTGCAAGATGCTTTGCGGGCAGGTGAGAAGTGATCAGTAGAGTCGTTGCCGCATTTCTGGTGATTAGTCTGCTGCTGGCAGCTTTGTTAGCGAAGGTCTTTGTGTCCTATCTCGATACACCTCTGAATATTTCTCAAGAAGATATTTTGTATGAGGTTAAAAAAGGGGGCTCGATAGGCTTGTCTATTCGCGAGCTCGCATCAATGGATGTGTTGGAAAACCCTCGTTGGTTATTGGCCTACGCCAGAGTCAGTGGTAAAGGCAATAAGATTATTACTGGTGAGTACTTGTTGCAAAGCGCGCTGACCCCTCGTACATTGTTAGCGCTGTTGGGATCAGGCAAGGTCATCCATTATTCAGTTACCATTCCTGAGGGCTGGAATATCTGGCAAGTGCTTGATCAGCTGCATCAGCAGCCGAAACTTATTCATAAAATAAATAGCAAAGATACTAAAGAACTGGCGAGACTTCTTAAGCTTTCCCAGTCTCACCCGGAAGGTTTGTTTTTCCCCGATACTTATCATTATCAAAAGGGCATGAGTGATCAGGATATTCTTCGGGTAGCTCATAAAAAAATGATGGCAGTATTAGATGAAGAGTGGCAAAAACGTGGGAAATCGCTGCCATTAAAATCTCCTTATGAAACATTGATACTGGCTTCCATTGTCGAGAAGGAAACGGGTGTGGGATATGAACGTGCCAAAATAGCCGGTGTGTTTACCCGCAGAATGCAAATAAAAATGCGCTTGCAAACTGACCCAACGGTCATCTACGGTCTGGGTGAAAGTTATCGGGGGAACATCACCCGAAAGCACCTTAAACAATATACGCCTTATAACACCTATCGAATTAACGGACTGCCACCGACACCGATAGCCATGCCTGGGCGGGCCTCGATTCACGCAGCCTTGCATCCAGCTGATGGTGATGAGCTATATTTTGTTGCAAAAGGTGATGGCAGCCATTATTTTTCAAGCAGTATCGAAGAACATAACAAAGCCGTGCGCAAGTTTCAAAGGCAAGGGCGGACAAAACACTACAGATCAGCACCGAAATAAACCGGCGAGTTAATATGCAGCAAGAAAAAAAAGGGTTGTTTATCAGTGTAGAGGGTGGCGAAGGAGTGGGTAAAACCACAAACCTTGAGTTTATTATTGATTACTTGCAGAAAAAAGCAGTGCCTGTTGTTTCAACACGCGAGCCTGGTGGTACGCCCTTATCCGAAGAGATTCGCGAGTTGCTGTTAAAACCAAGAGATGAAAATGTTTCAGAAGTGACTGAGCTTTTAATGATGTTCGCTGCCAGAGCACAGCATCTCAAGCAAAAAATATTGCCTGCGCTGGAGGGCGGTGACTGGGTTGTCTGTGATCGTTTTACCGATGCTACCTACGCCTACCAAGGCGGGGGGCGTGGCATGGAATTAAACAAGATCGCAGTGCTGGAAAATTTGGTACAAGGTGATCTCAGACCAGATCGTGTAATTTTGTTGGATCTACCGGTAGAAATTGGTATGGATAGAGCCAAAAAACGTGGTGAGCTTGATCGTTTTGAGTCCCAAAGAATTGAGTTTTTTCAGCGGGTGCGATCAGCTTATCTACAACGTGCCGCACAGCAGCCCCAGGCATATCGAATTATTGATGCATCGTTGACACTCGATAAAGTGCAGCAGCAAATTCAAATCGTTCTGGATGATTTGATTAGCGAAAGTCAGAGAATATAAAAGGGCCAAAATATGGAGCACCTTGCAAAACCCTATCCCTGGCAAAGTGAGCAGTGGGCATTTTTGCAATCGCTTATTGGGCAGCAACGTTTACCCCATGCATTGCTGCTCGAAGGAGCAAAGGGTGTTGGCAAACGACAAATTGCACACAGCCTTGGCAGTTTTCTCTTGTGTCAGAGTCCTGTTGATAACAGTGCCTGTGGTCAGTGTCGCAGCTGTGCCCTTATTCTTGCGGGAACCCACCCTGATTTTTTTTTGGTTTCACCTCAAGAAAAAAGTAGTGTAATTAAAGTTGATCAAATTCGCTCTTTAATCGACTTTGTTTCAAAAACCTCCCAGCAGGGAGGAAGGAAAGTTATTATTCTTGAGCCCGCCGAGGCGATGAATATTAATGCCGCGAATGCACTATTGAAAAGTCTCGAAGAGCCCACCGCTGATACTTTTTTGATGCTCGTCAGTCATCAAAGCAGCAAATTATTGCCGACGATAAAGTCTCGCTGCCAGTCATTGGAGTGCCCGATACCCGATTCCGGCTCCGCTTCAGATTGGCTGGCGGGTTATGCGGGAGAGGATCGCGCCGGTCTTTTATTGCGACTGGCAGATGGACGCCCGCTGGCAGCACTGGATTTGATTAATTCTGAGGCGATGGAGGTCAGGGAGGCACTTTGTAAGGATTTGGTTGGACTTATTAATCAAACCAGCTCATTGGTTGCGGTTTCCCAGAAATGGAGCAAAGAGGAGCTGGAGACAGTGCTTTTTTGGCTGGCTTGCTGGTTGGGCGATATGCTTCGTTGGATGCCAACGGGTGATCTCGGTCGCATCAAAGACCTGGATCAAATGGATCTTTACAGTTTATGCCAGCAACGGGGTCAGTATAAGGCCTTATTTCCCTTGATGGATGATGTCATCTTAGCCCGTCATCAGCTCGGTGGTGGCTCCAATCCAAATAAGCAGTTGCTCTTGGAGAACGTGTTTATTCATTGGCTAAGCTGGCTTAATGTTACTTAGCTTTTAAATTTTTTCAGTCATTGCCCATTTGTAAGGCAATGGTCGCTTTCTTTGCCCGTAATGTTCCTGACAGCTGCTATACTGATCTACAGGTTTCCTTCAATAACCTTTGTTATTCCTAATGCTTATTAGGCAACTATAAATCAAGAAGTAAGAGAATAAAACTATATGAACGCACAGGCAGGCGCTCGCAATGGGATACTTTCCCTGACAATCAAAGACAAGGCGGTTTTGTACGCAGCGTACATGCCTTTTTTGTTGCATGGCGGTTTGTTTATACCTACCAATAAAATTTATAACCTGGGCGACGAAGTATTTATGTTGCTTAATCTGATGGATGAGCCGGAAAAAATTCCTGTTGCAGGCAAAGTAGTTTGGTTAACCCCTAAGGGTGCTCAAGGTAATAGAGCTGCCGGTATTGGCGTGCAGTTTAATGAACAAGACGACACTGCAAATAAAAAAATTGAAGCCTATTTAGCCGGATCACTTGAGTCTGACCGACCCACTCATACTATGTAGTGTCGTTTTCTACTCTCTTTATTTTTCTGGATAAAATCCGATCAAAAAAAACCCGAAACCCCTGGGGAGAGGTTCCGGGATAAGACCATTAGGAGTGAAACATGAAGGATTTGACTCCTTCGCAAGAGTCCAACAACTGAACCCCCTCGATGCCAGTTAAATATAGGGGAATTGGCATCATCAAAGTAAGTATTGTTCATCCCTCGAAAAAGTCCAATTGTCTTGGTGATTAAACCTAAACTCATTTGAAATAATAGGCTTATTTTTTAGTTTATTAGCGCGACGACTTCGCTGATTAATCGATCCAGCTCAAGTGAGGTTTTAATGCGCACCACATGGTCATCCATCGCCTTCCTAAGGTTATTGAGTCCTCCCTTTACTTCCTTAAATTCTCTACAAATCGCCTCGTACTCCAGGTCATGATCCTGAATACTTAATTTTGATAGCTCCGAGCGCTCCGCGTGCAGAGCTGAGAGAATACTGTAAAGCACATCTTTCTTTTCGATGGTATTTGCTTCCCAGTAGGCGTTATCTAAAACGGCTAATAATTGTTCGATGCACTCAGATGCATAAGCGATGGTGGGTTCTGACATTGATCTTTCTCCGATGAAGAGTTTTATTCCAGTATAGAAGCCCCGCCAATCTTTGCATAAGTCCTGCTATTCTGTACCATCTCTCTACCAGTGCGTGCCGACCGCTTAAGGTCGACAGGTTCAGCCCAAAGCGTAATTTATACCGGAGATTTAACTTTGTCAGATTCGAGTCCGATATTACAAACACCTCTACATAACCTGCATGTAAAACTGGGAGCAAAAATGGTGCCTTTTGCCGGTTATGAGATGCCGGTTCAGTACCCGCTGGGTATTCTTAAAGAGCATTTGCATACGCGCGCTCAGGCCGGACTGTTTGACGTTTCCCATATGGGACAAATTACTGTGCGGGGAGAGGGGGCAGCAGCGGCGCTAGAGAAATTGGTACCAGGAGATATTGTCGGGCTTGGACATTATCAGCAACGTTATAGTCTGCTGACTAATGATGCTGGCGGTATTCGCGATGATTTGATGGTGCTTAATCGGGGTGACCATTTGCACCTGGTCGTTAATGCGGCTTGTAAGCATCAAGACTTACAGTATATCCGGGAAAATTTACCCGCAGGCTTGCTGGTCACTGCTCTGGATAATCAGGCTTTGCTGGCATTGCAAGGCCCAAAAGCAGCAGAGGTGTTGGCTCGATTTTCCCCAGATTGTCAAAATTTGAAGTTTATGGATGCCGCTGACATTGTTATTGCCGGTGTTGAGTGTTTGATTACACGCTCTGGTTACACCGGGGAAGACGGTTATGAGATTTCTATGCCCGCAGACAAGGCCTGTGATATTGCCGAAGCTTTATTATCAGAACGGGAGGTAGAGGCTATCGGCCTGGGTGCCAGAGACTCCCTGCGCCTTGAGGCTGGGCTTTGTTTATACGGTCATGATATCGATGAGCATACAACAGCTGTTGAGGCTGGACTCAATTGGGTGATTGGCAAGGTGCGCAGAAAAGATGGTGATCGTGAGGGCGGCTTTCCTGGCGCCGATATTATCCTTGAACAGCTCTTATCCGGCGTGTCTAAAAAGCGGGTGGGGATTAAGCCTGCGGGTAAAGCACCAATACGCGAGGGTGCTGAGCTGCTTAATGACAAAGACGAGGTGATCGGTCGGGTATGTAGTGGTGGTTTCGGCCCGAGTGCTGGAGCACCCGTTGCGATGGGCTATGTAAATAGCGAATACAGTGCGTTGGATACGCCCTTGTATGCGGCGGTTAGAAAGAAGAAACTTCCGGTTGCGGTGTGTAAGCCTGTATTCGTTCCTCACAACTATTATCGTGGTTAGCCCATGCTCGAGCAAACTCCTTATCTTGGTGTGATTGAAGGTTTTTATGGTAAAACCTGGTCATGGCCCCTGCGAGAGCGCTACGCCGACTTTTTGAAGCAGTCGGGGTACCAGTTTTATATCTATGCCCCGAAGGCCGACCAATATTTACGCACGCAATGGTTTGATCATTGGCCTGCTGAGCAGTGGCGCTCACTGATTTCCCTTCGCGGGTGCTATGCAGAAGCGGGTGTTGATTGGGGTATCGGCTTATCTCCCTTTGAGCTTTATAAAGATTGGGGTAGCGACAAGCGCCGTTTGCTTGAGCATAAAGTAAAAACCATCAATCAGCTTAACCCCGATATTCTTTGCGTATTGTTTGATGACATGGATGGTGATAAATCTGGCTTGGCTGATTTGCAGATAGAGATTATCGACCTTATCGCTCAGCACAGCAGCGCTAAGCGGATAATTATTTGTCCAACATATTATTCCTTCGATCCAATATTGGAAGAGCTATTCGGTAAGCGACCGGATG
>JAUXDF010000015.1 GCA_030618505.1 Spongiibacteraceae bacterium
GTCTGGGCCCGCCATATTTACAAGTCGGGTAGCTTGCCTTCTCGTTGTCGAAAAATGGAGCAATACGCTGTACTACCAGTCGGAGAGAGCTTTTATCTCTCGCTGGATGTGGAGTCACATTCGAGTAGCGCGTTGATTGCCGATATCACTTTGCACAGTCCAGAGGGTGAAATCTATGCGCGAATGACAGGTGGTGAGGTCACCATTAGTGAATCACTCAACAAACTGTTTGAACGTAGCTAGCAGTTAGTTAGCAGTCAGTAATAACAGAAAGTAAATAGCAGGTAATGAAACGTACATGAGCAATAGAATTGCAATTACAGGCATGGAAGCCATCTTTGCCGATGGGCGAGGTATAGACAGTTTTGATCGCTATCTCTATGACAGTGATCAGCACTTTCTTGCTGATCCCGGCTTGTCCGGAAATGTTGCGAAGAGTGATAGTCAGGAACAGACGTTTGCTGCGTGGTTGTTGCATGATTATAACGTTAGCACCTTGGCAGAAAAATTACTGGATTCTGTTGCTCATCAAATGAATTTGTCCAGTCAGGAAATTGATCTGGTACTGTTTAGTTGTGCTGAACAAACAAAAAGTGCTTTGGGTGAGTTGCAAGAAAAATTACATTCCTTTGTCATCGTATCTTCCCTGCGTGAAGGCCTGCAGAAAGTTGAGAATATTCTTAAAGACAGCGAGCGGGTTGTTGCCCTGGTGGCGATTCACCTCTTGGCTGATTCTGAAATGACCGTGAGTGAGTCACAGGAGTCGCAGAACCTGACACTCGCTTTTGAAGCGGGGATGGGTAGTTATCTTCGTGGTGAGGGCGGTGGTGTTATTTTGTGTAAGGCGGCAAATACCGCACTGTCTTTGGGCGATAAAATTTATGCTTTTATTGATGCTGTTGCCTGCAGTGAAAAACCTCTGCAGGCCTGTGAGCAGGCATTGCAGCAGGCTGAGATAAAACCTGCCGACATTAATTATCTTGAAGCAAGCGCCAGTGATCAGCAGCGGGCTCAGGAAATCGAGCTGGAGAGTATGCTGGAGTTTTATCGTAATGACGGTGAGCTCAGTTGTGCTTTGGGAAGTGCTCGCTCGGTGATGGGCGAATGCGGCGAATTTTCCTTGCTTGCCGGTTTAATCAAAACAGCACTTTGTTTATATCATCGTTATATTCCCGGTGTTATCCATTGGAAAAAACCTCGGCAGCTGGATAACTGGAGTAAATCCCCATTTTATTTTCCGGCCAGTTCTCGGCCCTGGTATCTGGAGTCCGAGCAGCACAAACGTTTTGCCGCTTGTAATGTTCAGGAGGCTGAACTGTTTACTCATCTGGTGCTGTCGGAAAACGAAGAAGACAACGATCGACAAAGCGGTTATCTGACCGAACTGCCGTTGCATTTTTTCCCGATGGCCGGTGATTCTCTCGATAGTCTTGAGGATCAATTACTTGATCTAAAGGCCATTGTAGAGGCGGCGGATTGCGCTAAAACAGCATCACGAAAGTGCTATGAAAAATACCAGTGCCATAGTCATGCGCCCTATGCTCTGGTGATTCTTGGCGAAGAAAAGGATGAGCTGCTTAATGAAATAAGAATGATGGCTGCTGGCATTGCCGCCGCCTTTGATAATAAACAGGAATGGAAAACACCTAAAGGCAGTTATTTTACTCCTTGTCCGGTGGGCCTTATGTCAGCGGAAAAAAATTCAGGCGGGGCCAATACGAATAATGGCGTAGCGTTTGTTTACCCCGGCGTTGGTGCAGCCTACGTAGGGTTGGGGCAGGATCTGTTTCATATGTTTCCCGAATCGTTTAAAGCGACCGGGAATATGTCTCGAAATATTGGTGCGATGCTCAAAGACCGTATTATTAATCCCCGCAGTCGTGTTGCACTGAGTTTTCAGGAGAAAAAAGCACTGGATTTGCAATTGCGCAATAGTTTAGCAACGATCAGTGAGTGTGGTGTCGGATTTTCCTATGTGGTTACCAAAATTTTTCAACAAAGTTTTGATATCGAAGCCGATTTTGCCATAGGTTACAGCATGGGTGAAGTCAGCATGTATACCGCCATGGATTGCTGGCAAGATCCTGGCGCATTAAGTGCACGACTGGCGGTATCCCCGACCTTTAATCACAACTTAACCGGTGAAATGCGCACTCTGCGCAGGCACTGGGATCTGCCGCCAGCTGAAGCAGGTGAGAGTGGATGCCTGTGGGAAACCTTCGCTTTAAAGGGGACAGTCGAGGAAGTTTCACAAGCCTGTGAAGATGAAGACAGAGTTTATATCACTATTATTAATACCCCCGACAGCGTGGTGATCGGTGGAGACCCAGAGGCCTGTAGACGAGTGATCAAAACTTTGGGTGTTCGTGGAATGGCGATGGAGCTTTCATCGGCGATACACAGTGCTCCGGCGTTTAAGGAGTATGAGAATATGGAAAAGCTCTACACCTTGGAGGTGGCGGAAAAAATTAATACCAAACTTTATTCTTCCTCCTGTTATTTGCCGGTTCCCCAGCGCGGGAAAGCCATTGCCAATAGCATTGCGACCTGCTTTTGCGAGCAGGTCGATTTCCCGCGACTGGTGAATACCATGTATGACAAGGGCGCCAGAATGTTTATGGAAATGGGTGCGGGGCGTTCCTGTTGTAGCTGGATAGATAAAATTCTAAAGCATGACGGTGAGCACAAACCTCATGTTTCAATTCCCGTTGACGCCAAGGGCACCCCTGACTATATAACGATAGCCAGATCTTTGGCCAAGTTGGTCAGTCATCGGGTTGATGTGAATTTGGATGCCATGTATTTTGGCTCGATGTTGAATCATTATCATTCCTCGGTACAGAATGAAAAAGCAATAAGCCCGTGTTGATTAAGAGTAGAAACAAATGGCGTGTTGCTGCATAGATACCAGCGACCGTGACGTAAAAAAATAGTTAAGATAACAATAACTAGAGAAGAGCTGATTGAGTATGGAAAAGATTGCAGTTATTGGTATGGCCAACCTCTTCCCGGGTTCGAAGGGGCTTGATGAATTCTGGCAGAACCTTCTTCACAAGCGTGATAGTCGCAGCGAAGCTACCCGGCATCAAATGGGTGTTGACCCACATGCCTATGATGGCGAAGAAGGCGATACGGATAAATATTACTGTCTGCGTGGTGGTTATATTCACGACTTCAAGCTGGACTGCGAAGGATACGCTTTGCCTGCGGAGTATTTACGCCAGCTTGATGATGTTCATCACTGGTCGCTGTATGTCGCGCGTGAAGCCTTAAGTGATGCCGGTTATTTGCAAGATGAAAATACTTTGGCTGACTGTGGTGTCATTCTTGGTAACCTTTCTTTCCCCACTAAAAAATCCAATCACCTGTTTATGCCGCTGTATCATAAAACCGTGGAAGGTGGTTTGCAGAGTTTGTTGGGTAACTCCTCTTTTCAATTAGCCAATTTCTCTGAGAGTCAGGACGTTCATCCTGCCAATGCATTAATTGCCGGTTACCCCTCCGCGCTCATTGCTCAGTCACTGGGCTTGGGAGGCACAAACTTTTCACTGGATGCTGCCTGTGCATCCTCCTGCTATTCAGTCAAATTGGCCTGTGATTATTTGAATACAGGTAAAGCCAATTTGATGCTGGCAGGTGCGGTGAGTGCCTCAGATCCGTTTTTTGTCAATATGGGTTTTTCTATTTTTCATGCTTACCCGGGCAATAAAAAAAGCGCACCATTGGATAAAAACAGCGAAGGGTTATTTGCCGGCGAAGGTGCCGGCATGATGGTGCTAAAGCGCTACAGTGATGCCCTTGCCGATGGTGATCATATCTATGCGGTTATTAAGGGTGGCGGTTTATCCAATGATGGTAAGGGTGAATTTGTATTAAGTCCAAACACCAAAGGGCAAGTGCTGGTTTATGAGCGTGCTTACGCCGATGCCGATATTGATCCGAAGGATGTTGAGTTTGTTGAATGTCATGCCACCGGTACCCCCAAGGGTGACAAGGTTGAGCTGACTTCGATGGAAACTTTTTTTGGTCGTCACAATAACCGGCCACTGATAGGCTCGGTAAAATCCAATGTTGCTCACCTGCTTACCGCTGCTGGTATGCCTGGCATGATGAAGGTCATCACTGCAATGAATGAGGGCATTATTCCGCCAACCATTAACCTTAAAGAGCCAGTGCAAACCACCAAGGGTTATATGAGTGCGGATCTAATTCCCACCGAAACGGTGCAGTGGCCAGATCGTGGAGATGGCGGGCCGCGTCATGCTGGCGTGAGTGTTTTTGGTTTTGGCGGCAGTAACGCCCACTTGGTTTTTGAGCAAGCGCGAGGCGAACCCGCAGCAAACGGCGCACCACAGGATCATTACCAGCCCATGGCTATTGTGGGCATGGATGCGCATTTTGGTGATTGTGAAGGGCTGGATAATTTCACTGATACGGTGCTTAATGCTAAGCAGCACTTTCGTCAGTTACCGGAAAAACGATGGAAAGGTATCGAGAGAGAAAGTGCGCTGCTTGATGGTCTTGAAAATTCGCAGGCACCGCTTGGTGCTTATATAGAGCAGTTTGATCTCGATTTTCTGAGATTTAAAGTGCCGCCCAATGAAAATGATCGCTTGATTCCTCAGCAGTTAATAATGATGAAAGTGGCCGAAAACGCCTTGAAAGAAGCGCAGCTAAGTGAGGGTGGAAATGTCGCCGTATTAGTAGCGATGGGTGTTGAGTTGGAGCTGCATCAGTTCCGCGGTCGGGTGAATTTAGCGACGCAAGTTGAAGAAAGCCTGCGAGCCAGTGGTATAAACCTGAGTGCAGAGCAGCAGCAACAATTAACATTGATTGCCAAGGACAGTGTACATGACGCCGGCCAGTTAAATCAGTACACCAGTTTTATTGGTAATATTATGGCCTCAAGGATCTCCTCCTTGTGGGATTTTTCCGGCCCAGCGATTACGCTTTCAGCCGAGGAAAATTCTGTCAATCGCTGTCTGGAAATTGCGGATAACCTTTTCCAAACATCCGATATTGAAGCGGTTGTTGTTGCTGCGGTAGATCTGGCGGGTAGTGTCGAAAATGTAACTTTACGTAATCGCATTGTGCGTTTAAACAGTGGTCCTGCCACCTTGAGTCTGGCCGAGGGTGTTAATGGCTGGATGGTTGGAGAAGGTGCGGGTGCTGTGGTATTAAAAAGGCTGAGCGAAGCACAACGCGATGGTAATAAAATATACGCGGCTATCGAGTCGATTGCCTTTAACACTGGCGTTGATGCAGAGGCTGTTGCTATAACGGCCGAAGATGCACTGCATAAGGCGGGTCGCGATGCTGCAGAGATTGGTTATCTGGAGCTTAATGCCTCAGGTGTTGCAGCAGAAGATCAGGCAGAGTTACAGGGGCTTGGTCTTTATGGGCAAGTAACCGTTGGCAGTGCCAAGTCCAATATCGGTCATAGTTATTCTGCTGCGGGTATGGCAGCGATGATTAGAAGTGCGGTGATTTTGCATAAGGCCGTATTGCCTGCGGTACCGCAGTGGAGTGATACGACTTCTGCTATTGATTTCGCCGTGCCAACACAAGCACAAGCTTGGTCTAGCGACCAGCGAGTGGCCGCCATCAGCTGTTTGGGTTTTGATGGCAGTAGCAGTCATGTGGTTTTGTCCGCAGTACCGGGTCATGAAAAATTTAGTGGAGCAGCAAAATCCGCCGGTAAAGTTCGGCCGCAATTAATAAAAACGATTATTCTGGGAGGCGCTGCTATTCAGGACGAGATTTTATCAGCCAAGAATATGCAAGCCTTTGAATACTTGCGCAAAGATCTCCAGGGCAAGCATTTAACCGCTCCGCCAGAGGTGGTTGCGCAGATCTCCAATACCGAACCAGTTAGCATTCCGCAAGCTTCATTGTCGCGGGCGCCAGCAATGGAAGAGAATACTATGAAAACAATAACGAACAAACGAAACTCTGCTAGTAATGTGTCTGCTACAGCAATAGTGGAAGGCTCTCCGCAGTTTTCCAAGTTTCAGCAAAACCTGTCACAGGTTTCCAGAGCACATGCTGCTTTTTTGGATTCGCGTCAGCAATCAATGCAACAGATGGGGGAGCTAATTGAGATTCAAACCCAAGTGCTGACAAATGGCGGTGCTAATGTCACCGTGCCTGTTTCGACTTCAATCGCTGTAAATGTTAAAGCTGAGATGCCTCCTTTAGTTGAGCGTTATAGTCAGCCCAAAAATATTATCTGGGATACCGATGCTTTGGTGGAGTTTGCCGAAGGAAAAATTGCTAATGTATTTGGTGAAGAGTATGCCTCGATTGATAATTATGGTCGTCGGGTGCGCTTGCCAACCACTGATTATTTGCTAGTAAGTCGTGTTACCGAGCTTGAGGCAACGATCAATGAATATCGTCCCTGTATGATGACTACCGAATACGATATTCCCACCGATGCGCCTTATCTGGTGGATGGTCATATCCCCTGGGCTGTATCCGTGGAGTCGGGGCAGTGTGACCTTTTATTGATTGCCTATCTGGGTATTGATTTTACCAATAAAGGTGATCGTATCTATCGTCTCCTCGATTGTACGCTGACCTTTATGGATGATATGGCCTTTGGTGGTGAAACACTGCGTTATGAAATCTATATTGATTCCTATGCTAATAATGGCGATACCCTGTTGTTCTTTTTCCACTATGACTGTTTTGTCGAAGATAGATTGGTATTAACCATGCGCGGTGGTTGTGCAGGATTTTTTACCGATGATGAATTGAAAGATGGCAAAGGTGTTATTTTAACGGAAGATGAAAAAACCGAGCGAGCGAATACGATTAAGCAAAGCTTTTCACCGATTATTGCCAATACACAAACGGCATATAGCTATGACGATATTCACAAGCTGATTAATGGTGATATTGTTGGTTGTTTTGGCAGTGATTACGATCAAGGCGGATTTAACCCCTCGCTGAAATTTGCATCAGAAAAATTCTTAATGATTGAACGAGTCAGCAAGGTTGATCGCACCGGTGGCCCCTGGGGTTTGGGTTTGCTTGAAGCACACAAACAGCTTGAGCCTGAGCACTGGTATTTCCCTTGTCATTTTAAAGATGATCAGGTTATGGCTGGATCGCTTATGGCCGAAGGTTGTGGTCAGCTGGTGATGTTCTTTATGCTGTATTTGGGTATGCAGGCTGATGTTAAAAATGCCCGTTTTCAGCCTATGCCGGGTGAGGCGCAAAAGGTTCGCTGTCGTGGACAGGTGTTGCCACAATCGAATGTTTTAACCTACCGTATGGAAGTGGTTGAAATTGGTATGTCTCCGGCGCCGTATATAAAAGCTAATGTCGATATCATTCTTGATGGCAAGGTGGTTGTAGACTTTAAGAACCTGGGTGTGATGATGAAAGAGCAGGCACCCGATGCGCCCTATGCGCTGGCAATTCCTGGTGGGGTGTCGGCAGTACCTGTTCAGCAGATTGAAGCTGTCAAAGTAGAAAAAGATCCTTTTGCTAATCCAAATGCACCTCTAATGAGAGTAGAAGCTGATCTTAATGCCAGAAAAGAAAAAGGTGTTACCCCAATAAAACATTTTGAAGCGCCTTATGTTCAAGGGCAGAACCGTGTTCCCAATACTGCACCGTTTACACCCTGGCATCTGTTTGAGTTTGCCACCGGTGATCTGGGCAAATGTTTTGGTCCTGACTATGATGTTTTTCAGGGCTTGATTCCACCGCGCACACCTTGTGGTGATTTGCAGCTAACAACACGGGTATTGGAAGTCCGCGGTGAGCGTGGAGACCTGAAAAGTACCGCCTACTGTAAAGCTGAATATGAAGTGCCTGAAGATGCCTGGTATTTTGAAAAGAACAGTCATGCCTCAGTAATGCCCTATTCTGTTTTAATGGAAATTTCTTTACAGCCCAACGGTTTTATTTCTACCTATGTGGGGTCGACACTCGGCTTTCCCGGTCAGGAATTATTTTTCCGCAACCTTGATGGTACTGGAAAATTACTGCGTGATGTTGATTTGCGTGGTAAGACCATTGTTAATGATTCGACTCTACTGAGTACCAGTATTGCTGGTAACAATATTATCCAGTCCTTTACCTTTACGCTGAGTGTTGATGGCGAGCCTTTCTATGATGGTAAGGCTGTTTTTGGTTATTTTACTGCCGATGCGCTAGCTAATCAGTTGGGTATGGATAAGGGCAAGACCACCAATGGCTGGCATATTGATAACAATGTAGCCCCGGAACGAATTGATCTGACTTCTGCCGATGCACCGATGTTCCAGGCACCGGCTGGCAAACCGCATTATCGCCTGGCCGGCGGTCAGCTGCATTTTATTGATACGGTTGATATTGTTGAAGGTGGCGGTAAGGCAAGCAAAGGTTATATCTATAGTGAGCGAACCATTGATCCCGATGACTGGTTTTTTCAGTTCCATTTTCACCAGGATCCGGTTATGCCAGGTTCCCTGGGAGTTGAAGCGATTATCGAATCAATGCAAGTTTTCGCGCTTAAAAATGATCTGGGGGCAGATCTGCTTAATCCAAAGTTCTCACAGATATTAAGTACCATCGTCTGGAAATATCGTGGGCAGATTGTGCCAACGAATCGACAAATGGCTTTGGACGTACATATTACTGATGTAATTAAAGAACCCGGTAAGGTGACCATTGTTGGTGATGCCAATCTGTCAAAGGATGGTTTGCGTATCTATGAACTTAAAGATATTGCTATCTGTCTCGAAGAAGCTAAGTAAAGGCTGAGTATTAAAAGTAATAAAATAAAATTAATAGCAAATACCGACAAAAAGAAAAAGACGGTGTTATGAGGATAAAAATATGACAAGTACACTCAGTTTACCCGCTGTTAGCAGCACTGATTGGGGCTGGAAAGTATCAGCAGCAAGTGCAGTTTTTGATGAAGCAGGCATTAAGCAGAAGTTGTTAAATCTCTCAGCCCCTTGTTATCTGGTCAACGATAACGGCCGTATTGGCGTTAGCAATGAGATTTCCTCTGGTGGTAATGGGCTTGATGTGCTTGCCTTCACCCAGGCTTTGGTTCCTGAGCAATTAGGTGATCCAGCCTATAAAGCCCAGCATGGAGTAAAGTATGCGTATTACGCTGGTGCGATGGCTAATGGTATATCATCTGAAGAGCTGGTGATTGCTTTGGGTAAACAGGGCATTTTGTGCTCTTTTGGTGCTGCAGGTCTGGTGCCAGATCGTGTTGAGCAGGCGATTCGACGTATACAGGGCGAGTTGCCCAACGGTCCCTATGCCTTTAATCTGATTCATGCGCCCGCCGAGCCCGCGCTGGAGCGTGGAGCGGTGGAACGATTTTTGAAGCTGGGAGTTCATACCGTTGAGGCTTCTGCATTTCTTGGTTTAACCTCTCATATTGTTCGATACCGTGCTGCGGGTTTGTCTCGTGGTGCTGATGGCAGTGTGGTGATCGGCAATAAAGTTATCGCAAAAATTTCTCGAACTGAAGTGGCCGAGAAATTTATGCAGCCGGCGCCAGCAAAAATGCTGCAGAAGCTGGTTGATGAAGGCTTGATTAGTGCCGAGCAGATGGAGTTGGCCCAGATAGTGCCAATGGCTGATGATATTACCGCTGAAGCTGATTCCGGTGGCCATACCGATAATCGCCCCTTTGTTACTTTACTGCCTTCCATTCTGTCCTTGCGTGATGAAATTCAGGCAAAGTATCAATATGAAACGCCACTGCGTGTTGGGGTTGGTGGTGGTGTCGGTACGCCCGATGCGGCCTTGGCGGCCTTTGCTATGGGCGCTGCTTATATCGTTACCGGCTCTGTCAATCAGGCCTGCCATGAGGCGGGTGCCTCAGAGCATACTCGTAAAATATTAGCGCAGGCGGATATGGCTGATGTTGCTATGGCGCCTGCTGCTGATATGTTTGAAATGGGTGTTAAGCTGCAAGTGTTAAAGCGCGGCACACTTTTTCCGATGCGCGCCCAAAAACTCTACGATCTTTATTGTCAGTATGATTCCATAGAAGCTATACCTGCCGATGAAAGAGAGAAACTTGAAAAACAAATCTTCCGCAAGTCGCTGGATGAAATTTGGGATGGCACCGTCGAATTTTTTCAAGAGCGTGACCCTGAGCAAATTGAGCGTGCGAAGAAAAATCCCAAGCGAAAGATGTCGTTGATTTTCCGCTGGTATCTTGGGCTTTCCTCTCGCTGGTCAAATATCGGTGAAGTCGGCCGAGAGATGGATTATCAGATATGGGCGGGACCTGCACTGGGTGCTTTTAATATCTGGACCAAGGGTACTTATCTGGAAAGTTATCAAAATCGTAGTGCGCCAGATGTGGCAACACATCTGTTGACGGGTGCTGCTTATCTGTCGCGGATAAACAGTTTGCGCCAGCAAGGGGTCAATGTATCCGTTGATATCGCGCATTATGTACCGGATGCTCCGATTATCTAAGGTAAGTGCAAATAGCGCGGTGTGAATTTGATGGGATTCACTGTTCGCTATTTGTTAGCGTATTGGTAGGTTGTGAGAAGAGATACACGGGGCGAAAAAAAGTAATGGATATGGCATGGTAATAACAAAAACGGTTAAAGAAAGTATCAATGCGTTGACTGGTATTCGTATAGTTGCAGCATGTTACGTGCTTTTTTATCACGTAGGAATTTTTTTGATCGAGCCATTTTTTCCAGCTGTATATTACTATTATAAATTTGTTTTTTCGGCAGGTTGGATGGGGGTTGACCTGTTTTTTATTCTTAGTGGCTTTATTATTTCTTATAACTATCATGAGATTTTTCAGCAACCAAGGCTCCATCAATACGGAGATTTTTTGATTAAGAGATTAGCTCGTATATACCCGGTGCATCTCTTCTGTCTGATTATTGTGTTTGTTTTTATAGTCTATCGATTTAGTGATGGCTCATGGATTGATAATGATATAGTAGGCAGTAGGATTCATGAGCTAAATGATGTTAGCCTGATTGCTCTATTTAAAAACATATTCTTGATTCATGCTTGGATACCTCCACTCCAGATGACATGGAATTTTGTTTCCTGGTCGGTCAGTTGCGAATGGCTGGCCTATATATTTTTCCCATTGATTGTTGTTCTATTGTCCCCCTTTAAGCAGCGTAGATCATTGTGGGTCGTTCTAGCCACAATCTATTTTATTACTTTAGTTATTGTTTTTGCATTGGTGTCAGAGGGTTTGCTGCTGACGTATAGTGCTTTGATAAGAATATTTAGCGAATTTTCTATGGGTGTTGTTCTGTATAAAATATATGCGCTCGCCCCATTGGGTAGTGGTGAGAAAGCCCGTTGGCGGCGCAATATGATTGTAGGTTTGTGTGTTATGGGAATGCTCCTTAGCTGGTATCCCTTATCCTATACATGGGTTATTTTGATTTTTTTGTGGATAATATATGCCATTGCGCGTGGACATGTAGAAATAAAAATATTGTCATCAGCGGCCTTTGTTCTTGGGGGGAAAATATCTTATTCCCTGTATATGGTGCATGGGATGATGTTTGTGCTCTATATACTGTTGTTTGATCCAGCTCACTATGTTGATGATAGCTCCCTTTTTAAAGTTCTATACATCGCAAGTTATCTTTTAATAACTGCACTAGTGACGCTCTTTAGCTATTATTATGTGGAGGAGCCGAGTCGAAAATTAATTGTTAGGCGATGGGTGCAGTGAACGAGGCTCTTGTAGACGCAAAAATAGTTTTAATGAGTCCTTTGTGAGATTGGGTAGAAAATAAAGAAGGTTTAAAAAATGCTTTTTTATAGGAGTGGCTTGTAGAAAAATGACTGCATTCTATTACTCGTTATTTGCTGCCTTGGCAACTGCGGTGAATATACTGTTTCAGGAACTAACAATGACAGTTTATAGCGCCCAATTTTCGCTGGAGCTTGCGCTGGCAGTTGGTACTCTGGTGGGTTTGGTTGTTAAGTACTATCTGGATAAAAAATATATCTTCAAGGCAAAAACAACCAGTCATGCTGAAACCGCCAAACAGTTTTATCTGTATGCCGGTTTTGGCCTGATTACTACTGCAATATTTTGGGGGCTGGAAATTGGTTTTGACTGGTACACCGATGGCAATAAGGTTGCTATCTATACGGCGGGAGCTTTTGGCTTGGCTATTGGTTATTGGGTCAAGTACCATCTGGATAAAAAGTATGTTTTCAATAGCTGACGTAGTTTGAAAATAATCGGATAATCATTAGCTTTTCAACTTGAACTAACTAAAAGTGCGATAAAAATGAATACTAGAAACCTAATAATAATATTTTTATTGATCGGTATTGTCGGTGCTGGCATTACTGGGGCTTGGTTTATTGATAGTAATCCTATGGTTATTTTTGAGGGAAAGGCGGATGTTGTGATTCTGTCTTTAATCATTATGGCAGGGTTGACAACGGTTAATTTGTTTTTGCGATGGGTGCGGTGGCATTACATTGTTCGCACCATGGGGATACGTTTGGTTACCAAGGAGAGCCTGGTTTTGTACTTCGCTACCTTGCCGGCTATTTTCACTCCCTTGTCTGTTGGTGAGCTGGTAAGGGGGCTGGCGCTGACAAAGCGTTTCCAAGGGTCCTTCTCCTGCCTCGGTTGGACATGGGTTCTTGAGCGCATGACAGATGCCGCCGTTCTTTTACTGTTCTGGTCGCTGGCTACGGCTACCTGGGCTGTTTCAGCGCTATTGCTGGTGTGCTATCCCTTGCTTGTGTTGATTTTCGCAAAGTCGATAGGTCTTAGCGAAAGAGGGCAGTCCCACTATAGCCATTTTACTTTTATATCAAGGGTTATTACCGCGTCATTGCTGAGTTGGTTGTTGCCCATATTGGGGCTATATACTGTGTTGGTGTTATTTGGTGCTGGTACGGGTGTGAGCGTGGCAGCGCAGTCATTTTCGCAAGGCGTGCTTTTAGGTGGCATTAGTGGTATTCCACTGGGTACCGGAGTGAGCGGCTCAAATTCAATCTTTGTATTGCTGGACCACGGTATTGTCGAGCCGGTGGCGGTGGCGGTGGTTTTGATACTGCGGATAGCTACCGCCTGGTACGCGGTAGCCTTGGGTTCAGTGGTATTTGTCTGTTGGCGTAAGTACTTTTATAGATTGGTTCGACGAACGGAAGATCAGCAACATTTTGATGACCTGGCAGAGGGTTATACTGCGCAAATCCCTGAGCACATGCGCGAGCAGTTTCTGAGTAAAAAAATCAATACAATGGACAATTATTTGCGAGGCAGTTCGCGCTTTAGTGGCAATATAAAAGGCCTGGATCTGGGTTGTGGTCAGGGTTGGTACGCATCAGCCATGACAGGTTTGGGCTATGAAATGAAAGGCGCTGATTTGTCTGAGCAGCAAGTTCGCTTGGCGAAGGAATATGCCGCAGGGAAAGGCCAGGTTATTGATTTTTCCCAGGCAAGCGCAGCAGATATTCCTTTCGATGATAATCAATTCGATTTTATATATTCCATTAATGCCTTGCATCATATAACCGATGATGCTCTGCGTGAGAAGGTGTTTTCAGAAATCACTCGGGTGCTTAAGCCCGGCGGTGTGTTTTTCTTACATGAAATGAATACAGAAAACCCTTTGTTTAATTTTTATATGTCCTATGTTTTCCCCTTGATTAACGATATTGACGAAGGTACCGAGGTGTGGATTAAACCAACACGCCTACCTCAAGTCGATGGTGCTGCCTGGCAAAAAGATGTGGTATTCTTTACCTTTATGCCGGATTTTATGCCCTCTGCTTTGCTGAAGCTTTTCGCGCCAGTTGAAAGGAAATTGGAGCAAAGTAGATTTAATAAATATAGCGCACATTATGTCGCGATATTAGAGAAAATGAGTAATCCCTGATTTGGAATGGTCTGCTCGTATTACCTTGACCATGCGCTGGTTCCTCTAATATAGATACTTGCTGCTTAGCATATTGCTAGGTGGCTCAATGAGTTTGAAGGCAAGCTCAACAGTCACTTCCCACATGGGATCTTGTATCGAAGCATTCCTGTCGTGTGCATATTCCAAGTTTTTTTGAGATTTTCGGGGCTGCTTTCACGTTTATAATAATCGCGGAATCGGGCTAAAAATTATTGTGCATCCGAAAATTTATTCCGAGTGTTTTTATGTGGCTATCAGGCTGGTGATTTAGTAGCTATTATTTGATTGTTGAGTATGAGATTAAGCCGCTGAGGGTGGCTTGGCATCTCGCATTGGTGGAGGAGTTCGGCGGAGATCACGCATTTTCATAAATGGCCTTTCAATAAAAATGAAGGTGATAGCGGCAAATAACAAGGTAACAAGTAGGCCTATAAACCCTGCCTGCAAGTAGATACCCAAGCTGGGCACTGTTGACCCTTTGGCTGCTGGCAGAAAACCAAAAAAGTATACAAAGGGAGGGTGTAATAGGTAGATTGCATAGGATAGTTGGGCTATGGGATACCAGAAGTTTGCTGATAGAATTTTGTCTGCTATACAGGATAAGCCTGCAGGGTACAGTACGCAGCACATTATAATGGCAACACATAGTGAGAAAAGATTTTCATTAATGGTGTTGTAAAAAAATAGAAATTCATTGCTTAGCTTCATATCGATATCGTAGATAGGGACTGAAACTAACCAGGTTATTGCGGCAAGGGCTGCGATCAAGAGAATATTATTTAATACAATATTTTTCTGCAGTACCGCCTTGAGCTTGTCGCCGTGATACAAGTTCATATACGCAACCAGTACGCCAATAATCAGCTCGCCAAAACGTGACCACAATGGAATATAGAGAAGCATTACAAATGAGGTTGCTTCTTCATGAGTTCCCAGCTCCTTGGAAAAATAAATTCGAGATAGATCCAGCAATAACTCTGGATTATTTGCTAATAACAGTGCACGAACGAGATAGCTGAACAAATAGATCCCAATTAGTATCTTGAGCTTGTTATTAAAACGAAAGACCAATAACAATAATAAAGGGAAAATAAGATAAAACTGCTCTTCCACCGCTAAGCTCCATGCCCAAGGCATTTTAAGGTGAGCGTCGATCACATAGTTATTAATATATAAAACGTTGAACCACAAATCGTTGGCACTTTGATTGGCCCCAAATACCCAAAAAGAAGCAATCAGAGCAAGCACGAAAAAATAAAGGGGGGATAACCTCAAGTAACGACGCAAATAAAATTGTTTTAAATTGATGGATTGACTACGGTCAATTTCTTTCATTAACATTGTGCCAATGAGAAAGCCGCTGAGCACAAAAAATGCGTTAACCCCATAGTGCCCTTCAAATAACCATTTATCAGCAATAGGGAAATTTCGTAAATAGCCTTTCATGGTTTCCAGTTCATAAAATTCAAGTGCTGGCATTGCTGCGTGAAAGAAAACAACGGCTAGAACGGATAGGGCACGAATACCATCTAGTGCAGCATAACGTCCAGATTTTCGAATGAAGATATCCCGAAAGTTGGCCCGCACATTAAAACAGTGAGCAATTAAACCTTTGGTGTTTTGATTTGATAGTTCCTGTCGATTTAGCTGGTCTGTGGTCATTGACACGTCTTCGCCTTAAGCTGGAAGAAAGGTTCATTATTATTTGTGAGCGTGACTAAACCATGCGAATATTTATGGTTAAATACTCACCAAGTATAATGATTATCAACTGTATTGGCAATTTGACTCTATCATTTTTACAGGCTTTCAATCCGGCACGAGGGACGAGTGCCGCTTACTAAAGTCAGCTGGCAATCAAGCGCACACTTTTGAGGCGCCCAGTTTTATATGCTGTTTGAGTCAAGGTGCTGTAATTCACCGATGGCGGGCGGTTGGTAGGTCTTGGTCTTATGATCCTTGCCAGACCACTGCATCCATAACCATTTGCTATCTTCCAGAGGTTTGTCAAATACATAGCGTGCTTTTTTAGGTATACCGAAGCGATCCACTGCCAGTACTGTTATCTCGATATCACCAGTAGTGAATTGCTCTCCTGCTTTAACAGGGTTGTCAAAGCTTCGAAATAACAATGGGTAAGTACCGGTATGGGTGGTAAAGCCAATATCGCTGGCAATAGTCAGGGTGTACTCATCTTGTCGAGTTATAGTGTATGGGCCTGGAGAGCCCGTCAGGCTATAGTTTTTCTCAGGAGTAGCTTCGTCGAGGTAGCGCTTAAGAAGCACTTGGTAGGCTAGGTGAGGCACTTTTATCGGGTTGACATACACGATTTGCTGGCTGTGAGGGATCTCAGGCATGGGTAGATTGTTGATGCTTTCCAGGGTTTCTGCCGAGGAAACCATTGGCGTACTTATGCTAACCGCGATAAACGCTAAAGGATGGATGATGCCGTGCATTATCCACAGGAAAGCACAAGCTGCTGCTGCCGCCCCTGAGCGTACAATAGAGTTATTGTTGTTGCTCCAGGCTAATAAAAATTGCGCTAGAAGCCCTGCTGCCGCAATGTTGGTTAATACCAGCATCCGCGATTGCGGGGGTGCCGTACAAGCAGGTATAAGCGCTAGCAGAATGCCTAAAAATAAAAAGCGTGCGCTTGCATTGCATTTTAGTAAAGGCCACAGCAATACGGTGATTAGAGCAAAAAAACTTGCCGACATGAAAACTACTGACCAAGCAGGCCCGTCAATAGCCCTGGGTAAAAACTCAACTGGAATGCCGCTCCATTGCGTGAATAGCAGCAATGGATAGCGCTTAATCAAGCTGACGAGAAAATAGGGCAAGTTATCGCCCGGATCTAAATAAAAGCTGGTGCCACTGGAGCCGTGGCCGGCACTCTTGTATAACGCAAACCAAACAAAGGCGATGACTGCATAGGGGATTAGGACTGTAAATCGTATTAGACCTGGTTTTCGATCCATAAACAGTGTGTAGCTGAATAAAAAAGCGCAGGTAGCTAAAGCTGCTTCGCCACTAAAAAACCCAAGAATAAGGGTAAGCATGGCCAACAACCCCATGCTTAGATTACCTTCACTGCGCCAGCGATGATGGAGCAATAGGGTAAGCGCTGCGAAGGTGGCAGTTAGTAGTGCGGTGCGATTGGCTACCCAGATAAGGGCCTGGACGTGGCTGACATTTAGTGCGAAAAAAAATGTCGCAAGTATCACTGGTGCGCGTCCTGGAAGTAGCCGCTTGAAAAAGTGATAGGCGGCAGTAACCATTAGTGCATACCACAGGATACTGTGGAGTGACATGCCAGTCATATTGTTGCGCCATAACTTAAAATCGATCAGGTGAGTGACAGCGGTCAGGGCGCGGAAAAAATTAATTTTAATCTGTGGGTCTGTCCACCAAGGCAGCCCTAGATATTCAACTATCATCTGAGTGTATTCTGGCTTACCTTCCACCAAGGTGTACAGACTTAACAAACGTGAGCCAGGTGATACCCAAGGCAGCGAGCCAAATTCTGTTAGCAGTATGTCATCCATTTGTGGAAGACGTGCTTGAGAGACAAACAGAAAACAAATAATCAATGCTGCAACAATTGCAAGCAAAGTCAAAGGGGAGGAAAACCAGCGCGTAAGTCGGCCTTCTATTGAGTGGTGGTGCAGAGAATCTTGTATCATTATTTTTGGAGATTCCGAGGCTAAGTGTGGAAAGGACTTTAGAGCCCAGCCGAAAATTTAAATATAATATCATTATGCCAAAACAGTGTCAGCAAAACAACGCACACTACAGCAAATCTTGGCCAAACACACATTTTCGATAAAACTCACGCATACAGCAATTGAGCCCCCAAGCAGCGCCTAATTTCACCGGTCTTTCTCAAAGGGTTAATAATTCAGGCAGGCGTCGAGCTACGCCAATCAGCGCATAAGCCTCATCAGCGTTTGCTCAGTGTTTTTCAAAAGCAGAGATATCACCGCGATCACTCATGAGTCGCCGCATCAGATTATTCCAGCTATTGAACTAAAAGAAATCAATAAGAGCCCGAAACTTTTTCCGCATGTAGGTTTTTGTGTACAGTGCACGACGGCATGCCTGATAGGCTGGATCACTGAGTTCAAATAGCTGATGGAAGAAGAATGCCAGCAGCGTCAGCAAATACAGGTTGTGGCTAAGGTGCTGTTTGCCGTGACCAAAGTTATGATCAAGGTGGT
>JAUXDF010000168.1 GCA_030618505.1 Spongiibacteraceae bacterium
AAAAATGTAAGCCTTCCCTGGCAACAGGTAGGCAGCCGCCATGGCCGTCACCTGGTTGTGCTGCTATCAAAAGATGAACCCGACTATGATGAACTACCGATCGCCCGCATCCACACCGGCCGACACTCCCTGCAAACACTGAAACAGGAACTACGCGATATTCAACGACAAATTGGCGAGGCCGCGTTAGAGCGTGCATCACTGACCCGATGGCGCAACCTGTTGGCAGCAAAAATTGCTGCCGCAAAAGATTTTGCCGATATGTATCGCGCCGAACAAATCTGCCTGCAAGACAACTCACTCTGCTTTATTCAAGGCTGGTTACCACTACAACATCAAGAGACCTTTATTAAAAGCTGCGAAACAATGGGCGTAGCCTGGGTATGTGAAGCAGTTTCAAGTCAGGACCAGCCGCCTACCCTGCTACAGCCACCCGCTTGGGCAGAAGGCGCACGACAAATCGTCGAATTTTTCCAGATCCCGGCCTATCGCAGCTGGGATCCCTCAGCCGTGGTATGGTTATCGTTTTGCTTGTTCTACGCGATGATTATTTCCGATGCCGGTTATGCCTCGGTAATGGCAGCACTTTTAATAATATTCAGAAAAAAACTGCGGGCCACCAAAGCGAGACAATCCATGTATGCACTCGCGATGGGCATGACAGCCAGCGCCTTGCTCTGGGGAGTAATAGTGGGCTCCTATTTTGGCGCAACACCCAAAGTCGGGTATTGGCTAGCCAATTTACAACTATTAAACCTGCATGACTTTGATCAGATGATGCAACTATCGGTGGGCTTTGGCGTTTTGCACCTGCTGATTGCCAATTTTGCCCGTGCCTGGTATCTGCACCATAGCAGACAAGCTCTGGCACCTTTAGGCTGGGGATTTGGCTTCGGTGCAAGTTATCTCTACTGGTTACACTATCTGGATTTACTCAGCAAAGGCTGGGGGCAAACCGCCATTGTCATCATGTCAGTGAGTGCAGCGCTGGTACTTTGTTTTTCTGACATCCGCCCGCTTGACTCCTTTAAAGCATTTCTAATAAGAGCACTACTGGGCATAAAAGCACTGACAGGACTCAGCAAGGGTTTCGGTGACGTGCTAAGTTATTTGCGTTTATTTGCCCTGGGATTATCCAGCGCGCAACTGGCATTAACATTTAATGCTATCGCCTTCTCTTTAATCGACTCAATGCCAGGCATTGGTATTTTGTTGTGCGCTATCGTATTGGTTTTAGGTCACCTGCTAAATTTCGCCCTGGGTATTATGGGCGGCGTTATTCATGGTCTGCGCCTGAATCTGATTGAGTTTTCAAACTGGGGAATAGGCGAAGAGGGCTACCCCTATCAAGCATTCGCCAAACGGGAGAAAGAACAGTGGAACAAATAATCATTATGTTAGGTTGGGCAGGAATTTTCGCACCCGTTGCCCTGGGCGCTATGGGCAGCACCATTGGTTGCACTCGGGCGGGACAGGCCGCCTGCGGAGCAATGCTCGATACAGAAAGTGGCTATGGTAAATTTGTCGGTGTCTCGGCAATGCCATCAACACAAGCCGTTTTAGGTATCGTGGTGATGTTCACGCTAAATCGCGAAGTTACGCTGGAGAATGCACCCGGCATATTTGGCATCGGGTTTTTATCCGGACTGGCACTCATGGTAAGCGCGATGTATCAGGGCAGCGCGGTTGCAGCGGCTATTCACGCTTCAAAAAATCGTCCCGAGGTTTTTGGTTTATCCATTGCGCCAGCGGCCATCGTTGAAGGTTTTGCCGTCTTTGTCTTTGTCTTTGCCTTGGTGGTCAGCGGCGCAATCCCTGAATAGTTTATGAGAGTAGTCAACGGAGAGCAGACACATGGCTGACAATAACCCGGATGAAACAATCAACTCTCAACTTTCCTCGGGAGTGCAAACGCTGATAGACCGCTTACACAATGACGGTGTTAGCGAGGGGCGCAGTGAGGGGGAAAAAATTATTGCTGATGCCGAACATCGTGCTGAATGGATAGTGCAACAGGCACAGGAAGAAGCCAAGGCCATAAAACAGCAGGCACAGGAGGATGCAAATTTTTTACGCGAAGCCGGAAAAGAAGCCCTGCAGCAAGCCTTCCGGGATACCTTAATGAAGCTAAAAACACATTTTCAGCATCAATTTGCCCAACAGCTACAAAGAGCTGTGGATGAGGAGGTGCAACGCCCGGCTATGTTACGCGATATGATTCTCAGCATTGCCGCGATCAGCAAGCCCGATCAAAGCGCCGTGCAGTTATTGTTACCGCAGTCCGGCTCAGATAAAACAGATCAAAACAGTGAGGACATGCTTGATGCACTGGTTGCAGAATATGGCAAGCAACTACTACATGCGGGTATGGAACTGCAGGTAGGCCAGCACAAGCGGGGACTGCAAATGAAACTGCTGGATCAGAAAGTCGTCGTTGATCTCAGCAGTGAGGCACTGAGCGAATTATTGCTGGGGCATTTACAGCCCAGGCTGCGCGCAACTCTGGAAGGTCTAATCGGCTAATGACAGAGCTCATAAAACCCAGCGGCAATAACAACACTGCCTATAAGCATAGCGACAACATTCAACAAGCCAGCGCCACAGAGTTTGTGGATTACACCACGCTAGCCTGCTCGCTACCCGTACTGCCAAAACTGCTTGAGGCTAAATCCACGCCTATTTCACGCATTCAACTTAATAAACGCCTACGCATGCTATCAAGTGCCGATGGAGCGCTACTCAATGAAATTGAAAACTTGCTGCTCTGGGAACATCTCACCGATGATCGAAGCGACCGACAGCTGGTTATGCACGCGGCACAATTGCTGACAAAGATCACCGACAAAACACTTTACGAAGCACTAATATGGCGTATGGATATGCGCTCACTGGTAGCCGCACTCAGGCACCGTCAGCAAGGTAAGGAGCCGGGGCAATTAGGCAAATACTGGTGCTACAGTCGTTTTGAGGAAAACATTCTTCGCCATTGGCAGCACCCCCACTTCCAGCTGCAGGCACGCTTTCCCTGGCTGGTTGCAGTAGAGACGGCGCTTGCAGAAGAAAGACCATTGCAAGTAGAAAAAATTCTTCTGAGTACCACCTGGCAACAACTGAATAATTTAACGCAAGGTCATCAGTTCGACTTTATCAGTGTTGTGCTCTACGTGCTGCGCTGGGATATTGTTGCCCGCTGGACCAGCTATAACCATGACACCGCATTACAGCATTTTGACGAGCTGCTAAATGAAGGGCTGGGGGAATATAAAGTATTGTTTGCAAGTGTCAGCTATTAACTGAAGAGGCACGCACACCGTAGCCTTGATTGAGCTTGCGAAATCAGGGATTTCAGACTATTAATTTCTCTTATTACGCAAGCTCACGAAAAAAACACTATGGTATCTCACTGTATCAATACGCTGAACAGAGCTACTTATCGGATTCACGACTTAACCAAGCACCGTTTGACACTTGGGTAAAAGAATAAAATAACAGGAGAACCATTCCATGACGCCAGAGTGTCAAGCGCATGTAGTAGCCGTACAGGACAACATTGTCAGCATCACACTCAACGATGATGCTGCAAACGCCGCACTTATGCGTAACGAAGTCGTTCATATTCTGCCGCGCAAACGCAACAGCCAGGGTGAGCAGGAACAACTAAAAGCGGAAATTCTGCGGGTACTGGGCAACAGCGCTGATATTCAAGTCTATGAAGACACCCGTGGTGTCGGCATCGGTGATCCAGTACAGTTAAGCGGCCAGTTATTGACTATTGATTTGGGCCCCGGACTACTTGGGCAAATTTTCGATGGCCTGCAAAACCCACTGGAACGTCTGGCACTTGAGCATGGTCGCTTTCTCAAACGCGGCGCCTATGCTGACGCTTTAGACGACCAACAAAAATGGGCATTTAAAGCTGAAAAACATTTAGGCGACCAGCTAGTTTGCGGTCAGCCGCTGGGGCATGTGCAGGAAGGCCACTTTCAACATAACATCATGGTACCCAACACCGCTGAAGGTGAATGGCAGCTGGACTGGATCAAAGAAGGTAACGTCACCGTTGATACCGTTGTCGCCCGGCTTTCTAACAAGGCGGGAAAAGAGCTGGATATTACCCTGCGACAAAGCTGGCCTATTCGCATGCCCTTTTCCAAGCCACTGCTATCACAGGGCAGTCATCAGCGCTGCTACCCTGACACGCCCTTGATCACCACTATACGACTGATCGATACTTTTTTCCCCATCGCCCGCGGTGGCACTGCCTGCATTCCCGGCCCCTTTGGTGCGGGCAAAACAGTTTTACAACAACTGATCGCCCGTTATTCTGATGTCGATATTGTCGTTATGGTCGCCTGTGGTGAGCGTGCTGGTGAAGTGGTTGAAACCATCACCGAATTTCCAAAAATGCAGGATCCAAAAGGCGGGGGTTCGCTGATGGATCGCACGGTCATCATCTGCAACACCTCATCAATGCCGGTGGCTGCCAGGGAGGCCTCCATCTACACAGGCATTACCATCGGTGAATATTACCGACAGATGGGATTGAATGTTTTACTGATTGCAGATTCTACTTCACGCTGGGCACAAGCGATGCGCGAGCGTTCGGGCCGACTGGAGGAAATTCCGGGCGAGGAAGCCTTCCCCGCGTATCTGGAATCATCAGTACGTAATCTATATGAGCGTGCTGGTGTTATCAGTCGCATTGAAAATACACCTGGCGAAGGTCAACAACAAAGTGGCAGTCTGACCATGATCGGCACAGTCTCACCCGCGGGCGGTAACTTTGAAGAGCCCGTGACTCAGGCTACCCTTAATACCGTAAAAGCCTTTCTCGGTTTAAGCGCCGAGCGTGCCTACAAGCGCTTTTACCCTGCCGTCGACCCCCTGCTTTCCTGGTCACGTTACCGCGAACAACTTTCTTTGTGGCACCAACAACATTTGGGTAAAGATTGGCAGGAACAAGTGGCGGCGATGGAAACTCTACTCCACGAAGGTGAAGCCGTACTCAGAATGATGCAAGTCACCGGCGAAGAAGGTGTGTCAATGGCGGATTTTATCCGCTATCAAAAAGCACTTTGCCTGGATATGGTTTATCTACAGCAGGATGCCTTTGATGCAGTTGATGTCACTACACCCTTGGCGAGACAGCACAAAATTTTTAAATACCTGGTTAAAATTCTAGAAAAAGAATATCACTTTGCCAACAAACAGGCCGTTCAGGAATTTTTCACTCGCCTTACCAGCTTGCTAAAAAACATGAATTACAGCGTGTTGGATAGTGAGGATTTTCGCCGTTATGAACGCCAGGTGGATGAGATAGTAAAGGCCGTTTTGGATGACAAGGCAGATTAATAGACGCAGTATCCAGCCTTTATTTTGTTCCTCACTATAAACTACTGGCGAGGTGTAAATAGCAAATCAAGCACTCTTTAATTCCATTCCTCCTTAATACTTTGTGCGTTTTTATAACATATAATTCTTACTTTAATATTAATTAGCTTTTTTCATAACTTTCCAAGCAATTATACAATAATCATCTACCTTTAATAAAAAGCGGTAAATCAGTTTTTAACCAGGAGGCTTTTATGGCCCTTAATATAAAGAAAAGTGGACTGCTATTGGCAACAGCCTGTTTAGCAACATCAGTTCAAGCTGCCGATATCAGGTGGAGTGGTTTTGGTACATTTGGTGTTGGCCAAACACTGAATGGAGATGGCGTCACTTATAACGCTAACGAAATAGTACTCAATCGCGGCGACTTAGATGATTACCTTACCTTCGATGCACTTTCTATTGTTGGATTACAATCCAACATCAACCTTGACCATGGCTTAAGCGCTACGATACAGCTAAAAGCGGTGGCGTCTCAGAGCTGGAATACCGACGTTGCCTGGGCCTATATCAGCTACGACCTGACACCTACCTTAAAAGCACAAGCAGGGCGTAAATTGCTGCCTATTTATGCATATACGGACTCCATTGATGTAAGTTATACCTACCACTGGATTCGCCCCCCCTCAGATGTCTATGCAGTTCCCGTCATTCGCTATGACGGTGTTAATTTGATGTATCAGGATTTCTTTGGTGACTGGGAACTCAGTGCAAACGGCTTGTTTGGGCGAATCAGGGATGATGATCAAATCTTTGATGTCAGCTCTGAAGACAATCCTACTAGCTACCGAGTTTGGGGTGGCTATGCAGAAGCCACACTTGACTGGATGACATTTAGATTAGCCGGAATTAAATACGAAAACCTCTATGTTGATAATGTAGAAACCTTACCAGGTCAGACCTTGAGTGCTTTTGCAGCCGAATATTATGGTGCTTCAGTGAAATTAAATCCGGGAAACTGGTTAATTATGGCCGAATACACTTGGTACGAACTGGGTGTTGAAGACATTTTAGGGGATGGTTCAAACTCAAAACCCCTTAATGACCTTGACGCAGCTTGGTATATAACTGCTGCTTATACCATGGGAAAATGGACTCCACACCTTACTTACTCGCAAAGGGAGCAGAAGGATCAAGGATCTACCTTGGCTCCTTTTGATGAAGGCCTTGCTCGTGTGGAAGAAGAAAATACGACTATTGTGGGCGTCCGTTATGACTTTCATCCCTCTTCTAGTTTGAAAATGGAATACCATTTACGAAATGATAATTCCACCGTTCTAGGAGAAGATTCACCCATGCGCGGCAGCGACAAAATAGACGTTATTCAACTCGCCATCGACTTTATCTTTTAAAGGGAGACGCCAAATGAAAATTATCCAATTAAAAAATGTACTGGCCACCTCTTTGCTTTTAGTGGGCCTCGGCAGCATACAGCTCAGCTTTGCCGAAATTTCCATTATCGTTAATCCAGGCAATAGCTCAAATACAGACGCCAAAGTAATGAAGCGTATTTTTTTAGGTAAAGCCAAAACTTTTAGTGGTGGAGGCAGTGCCATACCCATTGAATTGGCTGAAGGAAGTGCAGTACGCACTACCTTTAATGGCGATTTCCTCGGTAAAACTGATGCACAAATGAAGTCCTACTGGGGACGCCTGGTTTTTACTGGCAAAGCTACCGCGCCAGTGCAGGCAAGCTCTGATGATGAGATGATTAAAAT
>JAUXDF010000029.1 GCA_030618505.1 Spongiibacteraceae bacterium
AGGACTCTGGATCCCCGACAAAACACTTCGGGGATGACGAAAGTGGTGGGTTCAGAGTGTTTATTTCATTATGCTGAATAGATCTCCAATGGAAGCCTACCATCACACATACCACCCTACGCTGGAGCATGAAAATTAAAGAGGTATCCATTCTTTTTATCTTCCGCGCCTATAGGAAAATATTTGTTGACTAACTGATGGTACAAACAGTACTACTTTATCGCCTGCACTAACAATAAGATCAGAATCTTCCGGTACAGCTTGCGACGATACAACATAGTGCTCAAGCGGCAAGGAATATTGATCTGGCGGGACAGAAAACCGCGCAATCTGTATCGTCGATGGCAACATATTCCAGCTACGGGTATCGGCAGACTCTGTTAACAGCGTCGCGATATTCATTAACAATCCCAGGCCACCATTTTGCTTGCCGACATTTTTCACCATCTCGGATTTTGTAACCATGCGAGCTAATGTCATGGCGTAGATTGCCGCCGACTCATCATCCAGATCTTCCCGCATCAAGGCTTCGATATCCTCCAGGGTATCTGTGCGATAGTGCTGTTCGGAAAATTCCAGATGTAGTGGGTTTTTACTATAATTTGACACCGGATAATAGGGCAAAGCCAGCGCAACTGCTTGATCCAGGGAGGGCACCCACACGCTCATTGAATTTTCTCGCTTGCTGGTCACCACACCATCCCAGTAAATTACTACAATTTCTGCTAAATCTGCAGAATGTGGTTTGGCCGCAAAAGCAAACTGCTGATTATATTTTTCATATTCCTCATCCAGGCCCAGATGCTGGCTTAGGTTCAGCAGACTTGTCTTTAATGCCGGAGGCAATGTCATATTGCGCGCGGCCATTATTTTTGATGCCTTTCGGTAACTAATCATCGCATCATCCAGCTCACCGCCTAACTCGTAAACCAGACCTGCTATAAAATGGCTGCTGGCCAGCTGGCCGATGGGTTTTTCAGCTCTCGCCAGCTCTTTCATCACAACATCCGCTTGCAAGACTTCAACCCTGGCGGCATCGAGATCATTTTGCATTAGGTAGTTAATCGACAGTAATTCATGCAGCAGTACTCGCTCACTGGCACTACCGTCATAACTACGAAGCGTTTCATTGATGGTGGCAGCACCCAGACTTTCACTGACACTGATCGCCTGAAGGGTATTGAGTATCTTTTTTGCGGCTTGCAGGTCATTGGTAGCAGCAGAAAAATCGCCCGTCACCGTTTTTAACAGACCAATATTAAGCAGATATTGCGCACGATCGCGCTCGGAAACAGTTACCGCTTGCAGGGCCGCCAATGTCGCCTCGGGTGTTGAATGTTCAAGCCCCTCAGCAAGGGAATTCACTTTCCATTGCTGCACGGCACAAGCCTGTAATAAAACAGGCAGCAGCAAAACAAACAAGACCTTCCTTAGCGCTAGCATTTAGGCAGGCTAGTAGCGTACCTTGGCATTTTTCACTAATTTTTTGATTTTCTTCTGACCAAGCCATACTTTGCGGTTATCGGCCATACTGATCATGGTTAAATCAATCTGATAATAACGCACCTGCTGCTTGCCCTCGGCATCAACAATGGTATTGATCTGACCTTTAAGCATAAAGTCTGCACCGGTTTCCCTGCCCGCCTCATTACGTGTTTTCTCGGTAGCATTGAGATCCTGATCTTTTCGCTCTTCGCGGATTTCACCCCGCTCGCCACTGGAGGCAACAAATTCAACCCGGCCGGAATTGACTAGCGCTCTTTCCATATCCGCAACGAAAGTGTTTACATTAATATGCTCATGACTGAGGTTACGCACGGTGCCGACAATTACCGCTGGAGCATTACCTTCCTTACTCACAAAGTTGGAAATCCAGGGGCGCGAAAGTGCGTCACTGATCATTTCCTCGGCCACCAGACGCGAGTCTGTATCATTCCAGTCGCCACTAAGATCAACGGCTTCATCGGCATCCATGCGCGTGACCTGCGTGCCACAACCTGCCATTAACAGACTTGATAATATTACTGCCCAGTAGATTCTCATGTTTATTTATTCTCCATAAAACGATCAAAGTTGGCGTTGGCATTTTCCTCATAGTGCCCCTTAAATGCATCACTCAAAGACGTCGCGGTTTTTAGTGATTTTTCTACCGCATCCATATCAAGTTCGGCAAAAGCATACACATCACCGGTATCTTCATCCTTCCAGTGCCCCAGTATACGAGCACCACTTAGGGTAAGCTGGGTTGTACTGCGAATTTCACGCTCCACATTCAGGTCTGCCTCAGTACCAGAGCTGGCGGTGTAATCCTTGATGACAGCATCAACATAGGTAGAAAGAACCCGAGCGATTTCAGCGCGAGCACGATTATCGGCGGTGGCTTTTTGCAATGAAACATCACCCATCACCGGCGCCATACCCACACCCTGGATCAGGCGGCCATCCTTGTCTTTTACCGCCTGGGTGCCTTCGTTCACCCAATCGGGCGCGCCGCTGATGCCCATATCACTTTCGATGGTGGTTTGACTGGAACAAGCGCCCACTATCAGCGCCAGAAACAATACACTGAAGGTATTTAATAACTGTGTCATTTATCGTACTCCCTGATAAAAGTATGGTTGATTTACTGAATCAAGCATACGCTATAATCTCAATTCAAGCGAATATAGAAACTGTGATCTCTCGCTATTCTTTTGGTTCCACATACTGGCTCATTTGCTGCAACATTTGCTGAATATAGTCTTGCGACTCATTCACCAGATGATGGCGGGCTCCTTCGAGAGCAACCAACTTAAAAGCCGGAAATTTTTTTCCTACCACCGCCAGGTTATAACGCCAATCCACCGTCTGATCATCGGTACCCTGAATAATCAAGGGTGTAATATTGTTGATGGGCTCATAGCGTAGAAACCGGGACAGCCATTGCTGCAAGGCCAACAGCCAGTTCACCGACAGGCGCCGGCTTTGTAAGGGATCGATTTGGGAAATAAAATGCAGGAATTTGTCGTTATGGGAATTAAGTACAAAATGTCGTTTGACCGAATCCAGAAAATGCCTGCCGACAATCAGCTTGGCCTGCAACCAGCGCCAGCCCATCGGTCGAACCAAGGGAGCCAGCAATATTACCTTATCAAAACGCTCGCTGCGTGTGGCCAACAAATAGTCCATAACAATGGCACCACCGGTACTTTGTCCAAGCACATGCCAGGGGCCCGATATGTATTGCTGCACGTGCTTGAGCAAACCGTCAAAAACCGCGCGGTATTCATCGAAGTGATTGATGCAGACTTTTTTACCGCTGGATAAACCATGCCCCGGCAGATCAAAAGCCAGGATGGAAAAGTTATGCTGAATACCCCATTCGATAATGTTTTTGTACAAACCTACATGATCAAGATAACCGTGCACCACGAACAGGGTGGCCTTTGCATTTTTCTGCTTAAAATAGTGACAAGCTATATCAAAGCCAGCCAGTGACAAGTTACCAAACTGATGATCAATATCGAGATAGCGCGATTCAAGATCAATATCGTAAAAACGAAAATATTCTTTATCGATTTCCCGAGGAGGACTGGGCTTTTCAAAGCGCAGTGTTGGCAGCGGTAATAGTTTATCTAAATCCATAAGTAACAGTATGGGTTTAGAAATAAAAAAGGGCAATATTCACTGCCCTTTTTCAAGCCTGCTTAATGTTTTTGGGAGTTCATACCCTTTTCGCCTAATTTACCTTAGGGTCAAGCTCACCACTTTCATAACGCAGGTACATATTTTCAAGACTGATTGGCTTGATCTTGTCTGCATTACCGGCGGTGCCAAAGGCTTCATAACGCTCTATACAGATCGCCTTCATCGCCATCGTGGTTTCCTTAAGGAATTTACGCGGATCAAATTCAGCCGGATTGTTCGCCAAAAAACGACGTACCGCACCGGTAGAAGACAAACGCAGATCAGTGTCAATGTTGACCTTGCGTACACCGTTCTTGATACCCTCACAGATTTGTTCCAAAGGCACACCATAGGTTTCAGGGATTTGGCCACCAAACTTATTGATAATCGCCAACCATTCCTGGGGAACCGAGGAGGAGCCATGCATTACCAGATGGGTATTGGGAATACGTTTATTGATCTCAATAATACGATCAATGGCCAGGATATCGCCAGTGGGGGGACGGGTGAACTTGTAGGCGCCATGGCTGGTACCGCAGGCAATGGCTAAAGCGTCCACGCGGGTTTTTTTAACAAAATCAGCCGCCTCTTCCGGATCAGTCAAAAGCTGGTCTTCGGTCAATTTTCCTACCGCACCAATGCCATCTTCCTCTCCTGCTTCTCCCGTTTCCAGCGAACCCAGACAACCCAACTCACCTTCCACTGACACACCGCAAGCGTGCGCCATTTCTACGGTGCGACGGGTGACATCAACATTGTACTCATAGCTAGAAGGGGTTTTACCATCCTCCTCCAGAGAGCCATCCATCATGACCGAGCTGAATTCCATTTGAATGGAGCGCTGACAAACCGCCGGGCTGGTGCCGTGATCCTGATGCATACACACAGGAATTTCAGGAAACTCCTCAATCGCCGCCAGAATCATATGGCGCAGGAAGTTTGATCCGGCGTACTTTCGTGCGCCAGCCGATGCTTGCATAATCACCGGGCTGTTGGTTTCGCTGGCCGCTTCCATAATAGCGCGGGTTTGTTCGAGGTTGTTGACATTAAAAGCTGGCACACCGTAGCCGTATTCGGCGGCGTGATCCAGCAGTTGTCGCATAGTAACTAAGGCCATGATTTTTTCCCTGTTGTTCTAAAAAGTTTTCAGTTCTTGATGACTCGTAGGGTGCGGCTCCCGCACCACCAGAATCAATACTGGTGCGGAGGCCGCACCCTACAACCTACCATTAATCGTTGGCACGCCGCTCCAGCATTGCCACCGCTGGCAGAGTTTTACCCTCAACATATTCCAGAAAAGCACCACCACCGGTAGAGATATAGGATACTTTATCGGCAATATTATATTTGTCCAGTGCTGCCAGGGTGTCACCGCCACCAGCAATGGAAAAAGCATCGCTGTCAGCAATAGCTTTGGCTATCACTTGTGTACCTTCTCCGAACTGGTCAAATTCAAAAACCCCCACCGGGCCATTCCAGATTATAGTTTTTGCTTGCTTGAGTATATCGGCCAATGCCGCCGCACTATCGGGACCAATATCAAAAATCATATCATCGTCAAGCACATCGTCGGCGGACTTTAAGCTCGCCACTGCCGTTTCACTAAACTCTTTGCCCACCACGACATCACTTGGCAACGGTATGGCGGTTTTGACCATTAATTTTTTTGCCGTATCAATTAGCTCATGCTCACACAGCGATTTTCCAACCGGTTTATCACTGGCGGCTAAAAAAGTATTAGCGATGCCACCACCAACAATCAACTGATCAACAATATCGGAAAGTGTTTCCAATACGCTTAACTTGGTGGATACTTTTGAGCCGCCAACAATAGCAACCATTGGTCGCTCAGGCTTATCCAGTGCTTTGCCCAAGGCATCCAACTCATTAGCCAGCAAAGGGCCGGCTCAAGCAACAGAGGCAAATTTTGCCACGCCGTGGGTGGAAGCCTGGGCGCGATGAGCCGTACCAAAGGCATCCATTACATAGATATCACACAGGGCGGCATAGGCTTTTGCCAGTACTTCGTCATCCTTTTTTTCTCCCTGATTAAATCGCACATTTTCAAGTATAACCAGCTCGCCTTCAGCGACTTCTACAGCTTGATCAAGGTAGTCCTTAATCAGGGGGATTTTACGTTGCAGCTTTTCCTCCAGATCGTCCACCACCGGCTGCAGGCTAAAATCTGCATTTTGCTCGGCACTAGCCCCTTCGCTCGGTCGCCCCAGATGGGACATCACAATGACCTTGGCACCGGCATCCAGCGCATGTTGAATGGTTGGCAGGGCAGCACGAATACGCGCATCGCTGCTCACTTTTCCAGCTTTCATCGGTACGTTAAGATCCTCTCGGATCAATACTCGTTTACCCGCCAGAGCCAAGTCAGTCATTTTTTTGATGGCCATTTTTTACTTCCTTTTCGCTTTCTTTTCTTTTATTTTATTGTTATCTATCTGCATCAATCGATAAGCAACATCCAACATACGATTGGCATAAGCCCACTCATTATCAAACCAGATCATTACCTTCACCAAATGCCCTGCACTCACTCGGGTTTGGCCGGCATCGACAATAGCCGAGCGTGGATCATGATTAAAATCGCAGGAGGCCAGGGGCTCTTCGGTATAGCCCATCACCGCCTGCAATGAATTTTTACTGGCAGCTTCCAGCAAGGCATTCACCCGTGTTTCATCGGTCGCTGATTTTACCTGTACAGTAAGATCCATCAAAGATACATTGACCGTTGGCACCCTTAAAGCCTGGGCGGTAAAACGACCACTTAGTTCCGGTAAAATTCTCTCAACACCTCGAGCCAGCTGGGTTTCTACCGGGATTATAGACTGCCCCGCCGCCCGCGTTTTTCTCAAATCGGTATGATGATACGCATCGATAACCGGTTGATCATTCATCGCCGAATGAATGGTGGTAATGGTGCCGCTTTCTATTCCCAGGCTTTCATGCAGGGTTTTGATCACCGGCAAGACACCGTTGGTGGTGCAAGAAGCATTGGAGATAATCCGGTGCTGCACTTGCAAAGCATCATCGTTAATCCCAAAAACCACCGTGGCATCGACCTCACCCTCCTCACTCGGATGGGAAAACAGCAAACGTCTGGCACCCGCTGTCAGGTGCTGCTCTGCCGTAGTGCGATCACCAAAACTGCCACTGCACTCCAGCAGCAGATCAACACCCTGCTCTGCCCAGGGCATCTTACTGACATCTTCATGATGACTCACGGCAATGCATTCACCATCCAGACATAAACCACAATCACAGGGTGCTATATCACCCGTGAATCGACCATGGGTAGAATCATAACGCGCAAGATGAGCAATGGTTTTCAGGTCAGACAGTTCATTAATGGCTACAATTTGCATCGCTGAGCGATAACGGGACTCATAAAGAGCCCGCAACACACAACGACCAATGCGGCCAAATCCATTGATCGCCAGGCGATAAGTCATGAAGCGCTCAGAAGCTCCTGAACTTTACTGACAACATTTTCTACGGTGAAACCAAACATCTTCATCAGCTCACCCGCTGGTGCCGAAGCGCCAAAGCTGTTCATACCGACAATACGCCCCTGCAGGCCGACATATTTGTACCAGTAATCCTGATGGGCGGCCTCTACAGCAACACGATTAGTTACCGCTGCCGGCAACACCGCTTCTTTATAGGTAGCATCTTGAGCGTCAAACTGGTCGGTACAAGGCATGGAAACAACACGCACATTACTGCCAATTTGTTCGGCTGCCTGCATCGCCAATTCAACTTCGGAGCCGGTGGCGATAATAATCGCATCCGGCGTACCCTCGCTATCTCGTAAAATATAAGCGCCACGGGCAACATCAGCCAGCTGCTGCGCATCGCGCTGCTGATGCTGTAAACCCTGGCGGGAAAGAACCAGTGCAGTCGGGCCATCACGGCGCTCAATCGCGGTTTTCCAGGCTACAGCGGTTTCAACGGTATCACAGGGACGCCAGGTAGAAAGGTTCGGAGTGGTGCGCATATTGGTCAGCTGCTCGACCGGCTGATGGGTCGGGCCATCTTCACCGAGGCCAATAGAATCGTGGGTTAGCACATAGATGCTTTGCGTGCCCATCAAGGCCGCCATACGCATGGCGTTACGGCAATATTCCATAAACACCATAAAGGTAGCGCCGTAGGCAATAAAACCACCGTGCAGGGCAATACCGTTCATCATCGCTGCCATGCCAAATTCGCGCACACCGTAATAGAGGTAGTTACCACTGGCATCCTCAGCGCTAACTCCCTTGCAGCCTGACCAGAGTGTCAGGTTGGAAGCGGCCAAATCAGCAGAACCACCGAGAAATTCCGGCAATTGGGGACCAAAAGCATTCAGGCAATTTTGACTGGCTTTACGTGTAGCGGGTGATTCGTCCTTGTCCTGACATTCTTGAATATAAGCCTGCGCCTGCTCGGCAAAATCAGCAGGCAGATCACCTTTGATACGACGAGAAAATTCCGCTGCCAGTTCAGGGTGAGCTTGCTGATAAGCATCAAATTGCTGCTGCCACTGGGCTTCATTTTCCTGCCCCTTGGCTTTGGCATCCCAGCAAGCGTAAATATCTTCGGGAATGTCAAAGGCAGGGTGCTTCCAGCCAAGGGTTTCCCGGACCAGCGTAATCTCGTCTTCACCCAAAGGCGCGCCATGACAATCTTCTTTGCCCTGTTTGTTGGGCGAGCCTTTACCGATAATCGTTTTGCAGCAGATCAGCGTTGGCTTGCCCGATTCTGCCTGTGCCGTTTCTATCGCCGCCTTGATAGCCGCAGAATCATGGCCATCAACAGCAGGAATCACCTGCCAGCCATAGGCCTCAAAACGCTTGGGGGTATCATCGGTAAACCAGCCCTCTACTTCACCATCAATGGAGATGCCGTTATCATCATAAAAGGCAATCAATTTACCCAAACCCAGAGTACCCGCCAGGGAGCCCGCCTCGTGGGAAATACCTTCCATCAAACAACCATCACCAAGAAAGACATAGGTATTGTGATCAACCAGCTGATGGCCTTCACGGTTAAATTGTGCAGCCAGCACCTTCTCGGCAATTGCCATGCCGACAGCATTGGTAATACCCTGACCCAGCGGCCCGGTGGTTGTTTCTACGCCGGGCACCTCACCGTATTCCGGATGGCCTGCGGTTTTGGAGTGTAGTTGACGGAAGTTTTTAATATCTTCAATACTGAGCTCGTAGCCGCTGAGATGTAACAGTGAATAGATCAGCATCGAGCCATGGCCGTTGGACAGCACAAAACGGTCGCGATTGGGCCAGTCCGGATTGCCGGGGTTATGCTTTAGAAAATCATTCCACAGTACTTCGGCAATATCTGCCATCCCCATCGGGGCTCCAGGGTGGCCACTTTTGGCCTTCTGAACAGCATCCATACTCAAGGCACGTATAGCATTGGCGAGCTCATTTCGGGACGGCATGAAGATCTTCCTCAGGGTTTGTTATTAAAAAAGGGGCGCTATTGTCTCCCAGTGGCGACTATTGGGCAAACAATAGTAGGGCTTTGATCAAATTAACCCCGCCTTATGCCCCTCGCTTCCTTCATTGAGTTGCACCCTATGCGTGAAAGCACGTCATCCCCGAAGTGTTTTATCGGGGATCCAGACTGTTAAAGCTGGATTCCGGCCAAAAGACTGCCGGAATGACGAGATTTTTGGTGCACGCTGAATAAGTTACACCGAACTCAATATAACAAGACTCTACCGTCTTATTCAAACTCTATATCAAAATGTTTTGATATAGAGTTAATCTGCTGCTAGACTGCCCGACCATGTTAATAGCACAAAAACCATACACCGAGGATAGTGCGACTATGACCACTACCTCCTTTGAGCCCCTGGAGAGCCTGCTGAAAGCGGCGGCGGATCGTTTACGCCTGGAGATTTTGCGAGTGCTTAATCAGGAGTCCTATGGTGTGTTGGAGTTATGTACTATTTTTGCTAGCAAACAATCCGGCATGAGCCATCACCTGAAGCTACTCGCCAATGCCGGCCTGCTTACAACACGCCGAGAGGGCAATTCGATATTTTATCGCCGCGCTCATCAGGCGCAGCAGTCTCAACTAAACCCTATCCAGCTCTCACTCTTTGATACCGTCGATAAGCTAGACCTACCCAAGACCGTATTAAAGGGTATAAAGCAGGTGCAACAGCAGCGGGCTGAATCCTCTCGACAATTTTTTTCTGAAAATACCCATAAATTCCGCGCCCAGCAGGATCTGATTGCCAGCCCGGCGCAATACTTTGATGGTGTAAAAACCCTGCTTAACAGTGTGCCGCTACCAGGCAAAAAGCTCGCACTGGAGATTGGCCCGGGGGAAGGTGCATTTTTATCTGAACTGGCACAACAGTTTGAGCAAGTGATAGGCATCGACAACTCCGCCGAGATGTTAAAAAAAGCACAGTACACCATCGATCAGCAAGAATTAACTAATGTAATACTACAGCAGGATACCGCTGGAGACGGAAGTGAGCGCTCACTACAAGCAGACTGTATTGTGGTTAATATGGTGCTTCATCACACGCCTTCTCCCGCCGATATTTTTCAGGACCTGGCCCGCTGCCTGAAACCCAAAGGGGCGCTACTGGTTTGTGATCTCTGCCATCACAGCCAGAGCTGGGCACGGGAAAATTGTGGCGATATCTGGCTCGGCTTTGAACCTGAAGACCTTGCCCAGTGGGCAGCCAATGCGGGCCTGCAAGCCGGGCAGGATATGTACCTGGCCTTGCGCAACGGCTTTCGTATTCAAATTCGACATTTTTATAAGCAGTAATAAAGACAAACCGGGAAATTTAAAGACAAGCTAAAAAACAACCCAAATAGAAACTAAACAAAAACCAAAGGATAAATACCAATGAGCGATTATTCCGTTTTCACCTCAGAGTCAGTCTCTGAAGGCCATCCCGATAAAATGGCCGATCAAATCTCCGATGCCATCCTCGATTCTATTATCAAGGATGACCCCAATGCCCGTGTTGCCGTGGAAACCATGGTTAAAACCGGTATGGTAGTGATAGCCGGTGAAGTCACCACCAACACCTACGTTGACCTAGAGGACGTAGTACGTCAGGTCATCCTGGACATTGGCTATAACAGCAGTGATGTTGGTTTTGATGGTGCCAGCTGTGCGGTACTAAACGCTATCGGCAAACAATCACCTGATATCGCCCAAGGTGTCGATGAAGGTAACGAGAAGGAGCAGGGCGCTGGCGATCAGGGTTTGATGTTCGGTTATGCCACCAACGAAACTGAAGTATTGATGCCCGCACCGCTGTTTTACTCCCACCGTTTGGTCGAGCGCCAGGCACAGCTACGTAAAAATGGCGTACTACCCTGGTTGCGCCCCGATGCCAAAAGCCAAGTCACACTTCGCTATGAAAATGGCAAGCCAGTGGCGGTTGACGCGGTGGTCTTATCTACCCAGCACAACCCTGAAGTCAGTCAGGAAAACATCCGCGAAGCCGTTATGGAAGAGATCATCAAGCACACTCTGCCAGCTGAGTGGTTACATGCTGATACCCAATACCATATTAACCCCACTGGCCTATTTATAATTGGTGGGCCGGTTGGCGATTGTGGCCTTACCGGTCGTAAAATTATCGTTGATACCTACGGTGGTATGGCACGTCACGGTGGTGGTGCATTCTCAGGAAAAGACCCCTCAAAGGTTGACCGTTCTGCGGCCTATGCTACGCGTTATGTAGCAAAAAATATCGTTGCTGCCGGTCTTGCCGATCGTTGTGAAATTCAGGTGTCTTACGCCATTGGCGTAGCTGAACCAACCTCTATTTCTATTAACACTTTTGGCACTGGAAAAATCAGTGATGACCATATTTCACAATTGGTACGCGAGCACTTTGACCTTCGCCCTAAAGGTGTTGTTGATATGCTTGATCTTAAGCGCCCAATCTATCTACCAACTGCCGCTTATGGTCACTTTGGCCGTACAGAAGAAAGCTTCACCTGGGAAAAAACCGATAAAGCTGATGCCTTAAAAGCAGCACTTTAAATAACACAGCGATAGTTAAAGAAGTATTAATAGTTAATTAATCAGGAATAAAGAACATGTCAGAATTTACCGATTACAAAGTTGCCGATATGAGCCTGGCTGCATGGGGCCGCATGGAAACTGAAATTGCCGAAGGCGAAATGCCCGCACTGATGGCCCTGCGTCGCAAATACAAAGCTGAGCAACCACTGGCTGGCGCCAAGATCATGGGTTGCATCCACATGACGATTCAAACCGCGGTGTTGATTGAAACCTTGATAGAGCTTGGCGCTGAAGTGCGCTGGTCTTCCTGTAATATTTTCTCCACCCAGGATCACGCTGCTGCCGCTGTTGCCGCTGCCGGCATTCCAGTTTTTGCCTGGAAGGGTGAGACCGAAGAAGAATTTCTTTGGTGTATCGAGCAAACCATCGTTCAGGATGGTAAGGACTGGGGCGCTAACATTATTCTGGATGATGGTGGCGATCTGACTGAAATGCTGCACGACAAATTCCCGGAAATTCTTGCCAAGTGCCACGGCATTTCTGAAGAGACCACTACCGGTGTGCATCGTCTGCTAGAGATGATGGAAGACGGTGAGCTTAAAGTACCTGCCATCAATGTTAACGATTCTGTTACCAAATCCAAAAATGATAACAAGTACGGCTGCCGTCATTCTCTAAATGATGCCATCAAGCGCGGTACCGACCACCTGCTGGCCGGTAAAAAAGCTCTCGTTGTTGGTTATGGTGATGTGGGTAAAGGTTCTGCCGCTTCCTTGCGTCAGGAAGGCATGATCGTTAAGGTCAGCGAAATTGATCCAATCTGTGCAATGCAAGCTTGTATGGACGGATTCGAAATTGCCTCTCCCTACAATGACGGTGTTAACACCGGCAGCATCGATTGTATTAATACCACCCTGATGGGCAGCACCGATCTGATTGTTACCACCACCGGTAACACCAATGTCTGCGATGCCAACATGCTCCGCACACTGAAAAAAGGTGCTGTGGTTTGTAACATTGGTCACTTCGACAATGAAATCGATACCGCCTATATGCGCGAAAACTGGCAGTGGGATGAAGTTAAACCACAGGTGCATAAAATCTACCGCGACAAAGCAAGCAACGATCATTTGATTCTGCTATCCGAAGGCCGCCTGGTTAATTTGGGTAATGCTACCGGTCACCCTTCGCGTATTATGGACGGCTCCTTCGCCAACCAGGTGCTGGCACAAATTTATTTGTGGGAGCGCAAGTTTGCTGACAAGAGTGAAGCCGAGCGCGCAGAAGGCATCTACGTTAAGGTACTGCCGAAGAAGCTCGACGAAGAAGTTGCCGCCGATATGGTTGCAGGTTTTGACGGTGTGATAACCAAACTCACCCAAACTCAGGCTGACTACATCAAAGTACCGCTGGAAGGACCGTATAAAGCTGAGTCTTATAAGTACTAAGTCTTATAAGTTCGAAGTTTTAGGTTTACATCCAAGCATTGCAGGTTTTACTGACCGTCGGTAAAACCTGCAACATTCATTCTACGATGGTTTTTCTTTATGACAACGATAACAAGCGATCCACGCTTTAGCTTTGAATTCTATCCACCGAAGACAGCAGTCGGTCTGGAAAAACTGAAAGAAACCCGAAGAAAACTCAATGCACTAAAGCCCGCATTTTTTTCCGTGACCTATGGTGCCGGTGGCTCTACCCGTGATAACACCAAAGATATCGTTAAAACCATGCGCAACGAAGGTATTGATGTTGCACCCCACCTGTCCTTTGGCGGCGATAGCAATGAGTCCATGCTGGAACTGATCAATGAATATAAAGACGCCGGGGTTAATCGAATTGTTGCCCTGCGTGGCGATATACCGTCCGGAAGCGGGCTGGGACAAATTGTTTATGCCAACGAACTGGTTGAATTTATTCGCCAGCATACCGGCGAACACTTTGAGCTCGAAGTAGCTGCCTACCCGGAAATTCATCCAGAATCAAAAGATTATCAATCCGACATTGAGTTTTTAAAACTCAAACTCGATGCTGGCGCCAATAGCGCTATTACCCAATATTTTTATAATGCCGATGCCTATTTTTATTTTCTTGAAGCCTGCCAAAAAGCCGGCATCGATAAGCCAATCTACGCAGGCATTATGCCCATCACCAATTTCACCAACCTGAGACGTTTTTCCCAGAACTGTGGCGCCGAAATTCCACGTTGGCTGACACAAAAGATGGATGCCTACGGTGATGACCAACAAAGCATCAATGCCTTTGGTGAGGAATTTATTACCAAACTTTCTCAGCAACTGTTAGAGGGTGGCGCACCGGGTATACATTTTTACACCATGAATCAATACAACCCCACCGCCGCTATTTTCTCAAACTTATAAATACAGTTTTTAGCGATGCGTATCAGTCGACATTATATTAAAGGCATTCCTCTTAACGAGGAGTCCTTTAGCCTCGACCGTGATACCAGCCACTACCTGGTTAATGTGCTACGCGCCAAAGCCAAACAACAGCTGAAAATTTTTGACGGCTGCGGCAATGAATATTTGGCAGAAATCTCCTCGCTCGATAAAAAACAAACTCACCTTCAGTTATTAAAAAAATTACCGGCCAATGGTGAATCAAAACTATCACTCTCCCTGGGTGTTGGCCTGTCAAAGGGTGAGCGTATGGACTGGGTTATTCAAAAAAGCACTGAGCTTGGCATTCAAAAAATCACGCCACTGATTACGCAGAGAACCGAGCTAAAAATAAAACCCGAGCGCCTGGAAAAGAAAATGTTGCACTGGCAGAAAATAATCATCAGCGCCTGCGAGCAATGCCAGCGTAGCACACTACCGATACTGGAGGCACCGCAACCAATCTACCAATGGATAGAAAACCAAAACGCCGAACTTAAATACGTGCTGCATCATCGCAGTGAAGAAAAACTGCAGGCAGGAAAAGCTGTTCGCAGTGTCGCTCTATTGATTGGCCCTGAGGGTGGACTCAGTGAAGAGGAAATTCAATATTCCGAAAAAATGCAGTTTAAACCGCTAAGCCTTGGCCCCAGAATTCTACGCACTGAAACCGCTCCGCTAGCAGCGCTGGCGATTCTACAATATCTTTGGGGCGATATGGCTTGATGGCTTGAGCCTAATAATTAATAACAAAACCCACTTATCGTGTTGCAATTGCCTTGTCAGTACCACTGCGGCTTTTATAAGTAATCACAAGCTCGTTATACAGGTAAACAACTTCATTCATTTCATCAGCCATCTTGTTATGCTTCTTAGCACTGCGTGTACATGCCATATACTTATTTGAAGCGGCTATATACAGTTTTATCTGTTTACTTGCTTCTCGCACTTCGGTACGCACAGCTGATTCTGGAGCAGGTATAAAGGGAATTGAGGGGCGCGCACAGGCTAAGACTGAAGCAGACAACAAGGTTGTAGTTATTATTAGAGCACAGCGCTCACTAAGCGGTCTCATGACATACTCCTTCAATGGTATTTTCCACGACTTTATCTAAAGCATAGGAAACCAGATAAAAACCCATAACGCTCAATAATTGACTTATTCCACCTATTTTTACTATTTAAGTAAAAAACGTCGGATTTGTGACGAAAAGAAAAGTGCTTTTTAGTAAAACAAGCCTCGGGCGAAGATATTTATTGATATATTTTAGAGACTTAACAGTGTGGCAAGGAAAGTTACGACGTTAGCACTTTTGGCATAGATAATAACCATACTTGGCACAACACCTTTTTGTCAGCGGGAAAAGATCTAAACTATCAGCGGAAATTATCTGTAGCCAGTGCATTTAACTAGTGCCCATCCAGAAATTAGACAAAGAGATCCTGGCCAACGCAAATCTTGCGACTTAAAGGCCTTGAAAAGGCCTAGGAGCTAGATTTGCGTTGGCCAGGAGCGGACTTAATTTTCG
>JAUXDF010000083.1 GCA_030618505.1 Spongiibacteraceae bacterium
GGAGGTGTTAACCGCCTGTGGTGCTGATCTGAGCCAATTGAAAAATGAACTACTTGAGTTTCTTGAGTCAACGACACCTTTGTTGCCTGACAATGACGGTGAGCGTGAAACTCAGCCGATCCTGGGTTTTCAGCGGGTGCTGCAGCGAGCGGTTTTTCATGTTCAGTCTTCCGGGAAAAAAGAGGTGACCGGTGCCAATGTGCTGGTTGCTATTTTTAGTGAGCAGGAAAGCCAGGCTGTTTATTTTCTCAAACAACAAAGCGTTGCCAGGCTCGATGTGGTTAATTACATCACGCACGGTATCTCCAAGGTTCCAGGTCATGCAGAAGGCGGCGGTGGCGATCACCACGGCCATGAGCAGCATGACGAAGACCAGGTTGGTAGCGAGGGTGGCAGCGGCGCTGATGCAAGTCCTCTTGATGCCTACGCGACTAATTTAAATGAACTGGCCATACAGGGCCGTATAGACCCTCTAGTCGGTCGCTCGGAAGAGGTGTTGCGCGTCTGCCAGATCTTAAGTCGACGTCGTAAAAATAACCCCTTGCTGGTTGGTGAGTCCGGTGTTGGTAAAACTGCTATTGCTGAGGGGCTTGCGAAGTTGATCGTAGACGAGCAGGTTCCTGATGTGCTGGCTGGCAGCAAAGTGTACTCGCTGGATCTCGGATCTTTGTTAGCAGGTACTAAATATCGCGGTGACTTTGAAAAGCGCTTTAAGGGCTTGCTGGCGGAGCTAAAAAAGCAGCCCAATGCTATCCTTTTTATTGATGAAATTCATACCATTATAGGTGCGGGTGCAGCTTCTGGTGGCGTTATGGATGCCTCTAATTTGCTTAAGCCCCTGCTTACCTCGGGTCAGTTGAGATGTATCGGTTCTACCACTTTTCAGGAATATCGCGGTATTTTTGATAAGGATCGTGCTTTATCTCGCCGTTTCCAGAAAATAGATGTGAATGAGCCTAATGTTGAGGAAACCTACAAAATACTCAAAGGGCTGAAGAGCCGCTTTGAAGAACATCACAATCTTAAATACACCGATCGTGCTCTCAGGGTTGCCTCCGAACTTGCAGATCGATATATCACTGACCGTTTTATGCCTGATAAGGCGATTGACGTTATTGATGAAGCGGGTGCCTTTCAGCAGTTGCAGCCCGTCAGTAAGCGTAAAAAGCAGATAGGGGTTATTGATGTAGAAAAAGTTGTAGCAAAAATCGCCCGAATACCTGCCAAAACGGTGACTACTTCTGATAAGGATGCCCTTAAGGAGCTGGAAATCAATTTGAAGCGGGTGGTCTTCGGTCAGGATAAAGCGATCGATGCGCTGGCAACCTCGATTAAAATGTCCAGGGCAGGCTTGAAGTCGCTTGAAAAACCAATTGGCTCCTTTTTGTTTGCTGGCCCAACAGGTGTGGGTAAAACCGAAGTCAGCAGACAGATGGCAGAGATTATGGGCCTTGAGCTGATCCGCTTTGATATGTCTGAGTATATGGAGCGGCACACCGTCTCCAGACTGATCGGCGCGCCTCCCGGTTATGTGGGTTATGATCAAGGTGGTTTGCTGACTGATGCTGTTACCCAGAACCCCCATTGTGTTGTATTAATGGATGAGATTGAAAAAGCCCACCCCGAGGTGTTTAACCTGATGCTGCAGGTGATGGATCACGGTACCTTGACGGATAATAACGGCCGTAAAGCAGATTTTCGTAACGTAATACTGATTATGACAACCAATGCGGGTGCCGAGGTTTTAAGTAAGCGCTCCATGGGTTTTTCCAGTCAGGATAATTCCTCGGATGGTATGGAAATCGTTAAGAAAACGTTTACACCGGAGTTTCGCAATCGTCTGGATAGTATTATCCAGTTTGATCAGCTTTCACCGGATGTAATTCATACGGTTGTCGATAAATTCCTCTGTGAGTTGCAGGTTCAACTTGATGACAAGCGTGTCACTCTTGAGGTTGATGAAGAAGCCAGAGACTGGATCGTAGAAAAAGGTTATGACAAGGACATGGGAGCCCGGCCGATGGCGAGAGTTATTCAAGAACACATCAAAAAACCCTTGGCTGAACTTGTACTCTTTGGTGAGCTAGCTAAGTCTGGAGGGATACTTCGTGTTGGTGTTAAAGATGACAAGCTGGTATTAAGCGAAGAGATCGCTTGAGAGCTTTGCGTCTAAGTTCGAGGAGTTTTTGTTAAACGGAGATACTGCCAGCATTCAAGCGCCTTGAGATTCAGGCGCTTTTTTGTATCTGAAGCAGAAAAGTCTGGCGACTGAAAGTTAGCGTGCGCGGTAGGTAATACGACCTTTGCTCAAATCATAAGGTGTCAGCTCAACACGTACCTTGTCACCTGTGAGTATGCGGATGTAGTTTTTACGCATTTTTCCGGATATGTGTGCTGTCACAACATGTCCATTTTCCAGTTTTACACGGAAGGTAGTGTTAGGTAGTGTATCAATCACTTCCCCTTCCATTTCGATTTGCTCTTCTTTTGCCATGCGGCGCTTACCTCTGAGGTCTCGGTAGATACTTCCACAAAGATTTCTTTATGGGAGAGACAGTAGAATTTCGAAGGCGCAGATTCTGCCTGAAATTCCCTTGATTAGCAAAGTTTGAATGGTAATTTTTGCAGGGTTTTAAGCGCTAATCTGCATCCATCGACGGTTTACATAGAGCTCGAGAGGGATGAATTTACTTTTGTAGCTCATTTTGGCGCAGTTTTTTATCCAGTAGCCTAAATATAGACTGGGTAAATTCATTGTCTTGGCTAGTTCGATCTGCCAGAGAATGCAGAAATTACCCAGGCTGCGGCGTTTATCCTCGGGGTCAAAAAAAGTGTAGACCGCCGAAATGCCATTATCCATCAGGTCGACCACGCTCAAGGCTTTGAGTTCGCCATCTTTCCAGAAGGCATAATAGCGGGTGAGATCCCATTGAGCGGTTAAAAAGGACTCGTATTGTTCCTTGTTGGCGGGGTACATATCCCCATCAGCATGCCGCTGGTTAATGTAATCGGCATATAGCCGATAATATTTATCCCCAGTAATATCCTTTGGCTCGGTAACCTTGAGATCACTATTGCGTGCCCAGATGCGTTTTTGTGAGCGATTAAAAACGAATTCATCAACAGGAACTCTCACCGGAATACATGATGAGCAGTCGAGGCAATGGGGAGTGTAAAGATGCTCGCCGCTACGGCGAAACCCGTTCTCGGCCAGGCGGCTATAGAGGTGTTTATCGATATCTGCTTGAGGGTCTACAAATAGCGTCGTTGCAGTCTGCTCTTCCAGATAGCTACAAGGATGGGGGTGGGTCGTGTAGACCTTAAGATTGGTGATGCTGCTCACCCTTGTCGCCTCGTATTTTTTAGATTGTTGATGAAGCGCATTCAAGCTCTTGCCAGTTTGAAGCGCATGGATCGCTAATTAACTTTTCCAGCGATGCTTTAAAAGTCTGCCTGTCAATAAGTTCAGCGCCAAAGTTGTTCATGTATTCGCTTTCAACCTGGCAGTCAATCAGCTGAAAGTTACATTTTTTCAAATGCTCAACCAAGTGTACAAAGCCCACTTTCGAGGCATCGCTGGAGCGGCTGAACATGGATTCGCCAAAAAACACTGCGCCCAAAGCTAAACCGTAGAGTCCGCCAACTAGTTTATCGTGCTGCCAAACCTCAACAGAGTGCGCAAAACCTTGCTCGTATAAATCAGTATAGGCATTGAGCATCTCCTGGGTAATCCAGGTACCTTCCGCATTTTTTCGTGAGTCCGCACAGGCTGATATTACCTCCTCAAAAGCAGTATCGCAGGTGACCGTAAAAAGATTTTTTTTGATGGCTTTTTTAAGGCTGCGAGAAATATGCAAATTTTCCGGCAATAGCACTGACCTTGGGTTAGGAGACCACCACATGATCGGCTGGGTTTCATCATACCAAGGAAAAATACCGGTGCTATAAGCCAATAGCAGACGCTCAACACTGAGATCACCACCGGCTGCCAGCAATCCATCCGGCTCTTCAAAGGCAAGTTCCAGGTCAGGAAAATAGAGTTCCTGATCAAGCCAGATTAGTTGCGGCATAGAGTGCTGCCATGTAGGGTGCGGCCCCCGCACCTTTGAAAGCAATACTGGTGCGGAAGCCGCACCCTGCAAGTAAAAGCGGCTCTACTCAAGATCATCCAGGTATTTCTCGGCATCCAGAGCCGCCATGCAGCCAAACCCGGCAGAAGTAACCGCTTGGCGGTAAACATGATCCGCTACATCGCCAGCGGCAAAAATCCCTTCGATGCTGGTTGCCGTTGCGCCACCTTCAGTGCCGGTATTAATGTTGAGGTAGCCGTTTTTCATATCCAGCTGGCCTTCAAATATATCGGTGTTGGGCTTGTGGCCAATGGCGATAAATACACCAGCGACGTCGATTTCTTGGCTTGAATCATCAAGAGTGCTTTTTAGCCTTAATGCATTAACGCCTGCATCATCGCCTAAAATCTCTTCCAGTACGTGGTTCCACATAATGGTAATGTTGCCATTTTTTTCTCTTTCAAGAATTTTATCACGCAGGATCTTCTCCGAGCGAAACTCATCGCGCCGATGTACAACCACAACTTCTGCGGCAATATTAGATAAATAAAGCGCCTCTTCAACAGCCGTGTTGCCGCCACCAATAACCGCAATTTTCTGGTCACGATAGAAAAAACCATCACAGGTGGCACAGGCGCTTACGCCTCTGCCCATAAAAGCCTCTTCAGAGGGCAGGCCAAGATACTGTGCCGAGGCACCCGTGGCGATAATCAGAGAATCGCAGGTATATTCGCCTGAGCCGCCGCTGAGCCGAATAGGCTTTTCATCGAGTTTGGTTTCATGAATGTGATCAAAGATGATCTGGGTATCAAAGCGTTCGGCATGTTTTTGCATCTTCTGCATCAGCTCGGGGCCTTGGATTCCGTCGGCTTCGCCCGGCCAGTTATCAACGTCTGTGGTGGTTGTCAGTTGTCCACCTTGTTGCATGCCGGTAATGATAACCGGGTTGAGGTTCGCCCTGGCAGCGTAAACACCCGCCGTGTAGCCGGCGGGGCCGGAGCCAAGAATAATTAGTTTGTGGTGCTGCGTTTCGCTCATTGAGGTGCTTCCCGAGTTTTTTACTTCAATATCCAAAGACGGCTATGATAGTGTAAAGGGGCACGTCGGGTAAAATGCTTAAAGATAATATATGCCTAGTGAGACGTGGTTTTGTCTCTGTCTTCGCAAATTCCATGCTAAGATAGCAGCAAGCCCAATTCCTAACTAGTGCCTAACCAGAAATCGGAAGTTTTCGAAAATTAAGTCCGCTCCTGGCCAACGCAAATTTAGCTCCTAGGTCTTTTCAAGGCCTTTAAGTCGCAAGGTTTGCGTTGGCCAGGATCTCTTTGTCTAATTTCTGGATGGGCACTAACTAATTCTCTTGATTACGAATTTGCATTAATGCCTAAAAATAAAGCAGCTGCAGACGTAAAAGCCAATAATGACAAGCTAAATGAACTGCTGCTTCCCCGACTGAAGGAGGGGGGGTTTATTGCTGTTCTGGCGTTGTGTATCTACTTTTTGTTGGCTTTGTTCAGTTACAGTACTTCTGATCCTGCCTGGTCTCATACCGGATCGGGAACCGAAGTCGCTAATCTCGTTGGCCGATCAGGTGCCTGGATAGCTGATGTATTGTATTCGCTGGTCGGGTTTACAGCCTATCTGATTCCTTTGATGCTGGCCTATCGTGCCTGGATGCTGTTTCGAGAGCGCTACGATGTGGTTTGGTTTGACTGGGTCACCTTTTTGATCAGAACCATCGGTCTGGTATTGGTGCTGATTGCCTGTACTGGCCTTGCCGCGATTAACCATGACCCTGGCAGTTCTATGTTGCCCTTTGGTGACGGCGGTATGCTTGGGCAGGCGATTGCGGATTCATCGCTGCATAGTTTTAATCTTCTCGGTAGTCGCCTGGTACTAATGTCGGTCTTTTTCTTTGGCATCACTATTTTTACTGATCTCTCCTGGCTCAAATTAATGGACCGAACGGGTGAATTAACACTGCGCTTCAGTAGTGAGGGAAGGGTTTGGATTGTTAATAAGTTCCATCAATGGAACGATAAAAAAGCGGCACAAAAAGTGATCAAGAAGAGGCAGGTCGCTATAGAAGTCAGAAAGGAGGCTATTAACAGTCTGCCAAAACCGAAAATTAAAGCGGCACCCAAACCGGTTGAGAAAAGCGCCCGTGTAGAGCGCGAAAAACAGGTTCAACTCTTTGATACTCCGATCGAAGGCGAGCTTCCTCCACTGAGCATTCTTAATCCGGTGGAGAGCCTTCATAAAAAAGGCTTTTCCAAGGACGCCCTCGAAGCTTTGTCTCATCTCCTGGTGATTAAATTAAAAGATTTCGGTGTCGATGCTGAGGTGACAGCGGTCTATCCTGGCCCAGTCATTACCCGTTTTGAGGTGCAGCCCGCAGCCGGTGTTAAAGTCAGTAAAATTAGTGGGTTGGCAAAGGATTTAGCGCGTTCGCTGGCGGTTATCAGCGTGCGTGTTGTAGAGGTGATTCCCGGGAAAGCGGTTATTGGTATTGAAATACCTAACGAAGATCGGGAAATGGTACTGCTAAGTCAGGTATTGACGGCAAAGGTTTTTGAGGACGCAAAATCTCCGTTAACGCTAGCCTTGGGTAATGACATCGCGGGTGAGCCGGTAGTCGCCGATTTGGCAAAAATGCCTCACCTACTGGTTGCGGGTACCACCGGTTCTGGTAAGTCGGTGGGTGTTAATGCAATGATTTTGAGTTTGCTGTTTAAGTCGACACCCGATGAGGTGCGGCTGATGATGGTCGATCCAAAAATGCTGGAACTGTCAATCTATGAGGGCATTCCACACCTGTTGACACCAGTCATTACTGATATGAAGGATGCCGCCAACGGCCTGCGTTGGTGTGTTGGGGAGATGGAACGGCGTTATAAATTAATGGCGGCTCTCGGTGTGCGTAATCTGGGAGGCTATAACAAAAAAGTATGCGATGCCGAGGAAGCCGGTGAGCCTATCCTCGACCCTCTGTGGAAGCCTGAAGAAGAATTCACTGCGGGTGAGGATGTGCCAAAAGCGCCTCCCTTGAAAGCGTTGCCAGCAATAGTTGTTGTCATTGATGAATTTGCCGATATGATGATGATTGTTGGTAAAAAAGTTGAAGAACTGATTGCCCGCATCGCCCAGAAAGCCCGTGCGGCAGGGATTCATTTAATCTTAGCGACCCAGCGACCTTCGGTTGATGTTATTACCGGTTTGATCAAGGCCAATGTGCCAACGCGGATCGCCTTTCAGGTTTCGTCAAAAATTGATTCGCGCACCATTCTTGACCAAGGTGGTGCGGAGCAGTTATTGGGGCATGGTGATATGCTCTATCTACCAGCCGGCAGTGGTTTGCCGGTGCGTGTACACGGCGCTTTCGTTGCCGATGAAGAGGTGCATCGGGTAGTAGCAGACTGGAAGCGTAGAGGCCCCACCAATTATATTGAAAGTTTGCTGGAAGATGCCGCCTCAACAGCCATTCCCGGTCTTGCAGCTCCTGAAGGCAGCGAAGAAGACAGTGAGTCAGACGTGCTCTACGATGAAGCCGTACAGTTTGTTACCGACAGTCGGCGCGCCTCCATCTCGGCTGTCCAAAGAAAGTTGCGCATTGGTTACAACCGTGCCGCCAGAATGATAGAGGCGATGGAAATGGCGGGTGTTGTCACTGAAATGGGAACCAACGGACAGCGTGAAGTGCTTGCCCCTCCACCGATAAAAGATTGATTATGACGATTATTAAATATTTCGCTTTGCTGCTGGTGTTATCCATTTCGCCGATAGTGAGCGCTGATGAAAACTCGACTCTTAAGCATGACCCTGCTACCAAACTCAGTAAAAAATTGGCCGCTATTAGCAGTTTTAAGGCGGATTTTCATCAAGCCGTAAAAGACTCCTCCGGCGATATTTTGCAGGAGTTTCGCGGTGAAATTACCCTTAAAAAACCCGGTAAATTATATTGGCAGTCCTTTGAGCCCCTTGTCCAAACGGTTGTCACTAATCAGCAAAAACAGTGGTATTACGATGCCGACCTGGAACAACTAAGCATTCAACATTTGAGTGATGACATCAGTCACACTCCGGCTATGATCCTGAATGGCCAGGCTGATGAACTGAGTGAGCATTACACCATTACCTTGCAAAAAGAGCAGGGTGACAAAACCGTTTTTGGCCTTAAACCCGTGGATAAAAACAGCCTGTTTGAATTATTGCTATTGCATTTTGATGGCCCAATAGTGAGTCAGTTGATCATGACAGACAGCCTGCAACAAACCACGGTTATTCAATTTTCAAACAGTCAGTTAAATCCCGTCGTGGACGATTCCTTGTTCGAATTTGTTCCTCCCCCCGGAACAGAAATCCTGGTCGATGAATAGAAACCTGTTTGAAACCACTGTAGATCAGCGTTATCAGCCTCTAGCCGCTAGAATGCGACCTTTGAATCTTGATGATTATATCGGCCAGTCGCATATCCTGGCATCCGGTAAACCCCTGCGTGATAGCCTTGAGCAAGGGTTGTTGCATTCAATGGTGCTGTGGGGGCCTCCTGGTGTTGGTAAAACAACATTGGCAAAATTGATTGCTCATTATGCAGAGGCTGATTTTATAACACTGTCAGCCGTGCTCGCTGGCGTAAAAGATATTCGAGAGGCAATACAGCAGGCGCAGATGGCCCAATCGCAATATGGCCGCAAAACAATACTGTTTGTTGATGAAGTGCACCGTTTTAACAAAAGCCAGCAGGATGCTTTTCTTCCTTACGTAGAAGATGGCACCATTTTATTTATTGGCGCTACCACCGAAAATCCCTCTTTTGAGCTCAACAACGCTTTATTGTCACGGGCCAGGCTTTATGTTTTAAAATCTCTGACTGAAGAGGATTTGTTACGAGTTTTGCAGCAGGCTTTAATCGACAAAGACAAAGGCTATGGTGAGCAGCAGATACAGATTGATCGAGGTTTATTACTACAACTAGCAAAAACAGCCAATGGTGATGCCCGCAGAGCATTAAATCTGCTAGAGCTTGCCAAAGATCTTGCGAGCGAGACTGAAGGCTGTGCCATTATTGATGAAACCATTGTCATGGAAGTGATATCTGGCGATTTCAGGCGTTTTGATAAAGGCGGAGACCTGTTTTACGAGCAAATATCCGCGTTGCATAAGTCCGTCAGAGGTAGTGACCCCGACGCCAGCCTTTACTGGTTTGCACGGATGCTGGACGGAGGCTGTGATCCGCTATACATTGCCCGCCGGTTGGTAAGAATGGCTAGCGAAGATATCGGAAATGCTGACCCCAGAGCCTTGCAGCTTGCTGTGAGCGCATGGGAAACCCTGGAACGACTCGGCAGCCCAGAGGGGGAGTTATCCCTTGCTCAGGCGGTTATTTATTTAGCCTGTGCTCCGAAGAGTAATGCCGTCTATAAAGCATTTAACGCGGTAATGGCTGATATCAAGGATCAGCCTGATTATGATGTGCCGATGCATCTGCGTAATGCGCCCACTTCGCTGATGAAAGATCTCGATTATGGTGCAGAATACCGCTACGCTCATGATGAAAAGGACGGCTACGCGGCTGGGGAGAGTTATCTTCCCTCTGAAATGCAAGGTAAACAGTATTATCATCCTGTAGATCGTGGCCTGGAATTAAAGATTGGCGAGAAACTAAAGCACCTTCGCCAGCTGGATAAGCAGGCTACGGGGAAAGGCGGGGCATAACTTACTGCCCTGCGAAAGGCTCGTGAAAATAGTAGGGTGCGGCTCACGCACCAGCAGATGTGCGGGAGTCGCACCCTACTATTGCAAGGTTTCATTACTGAAAAACGCATAA
>JAUXDF010000441.1 GCA_030618505.1 Spongiibacteraceae bacterium
TAGATAAGAAGCAACTGCCGATTCAACGATACCATGATGAATCCACTAACAACACGGACGAAACCATTGCCCTGCTGCGCCGCTTTCATCTTGGCGACCAGTCCGTACGAAACCAGCTACCACCACTGCAAGCACCGGGTATTCCTGCCCTCCTCTACCCCTATTACGGCAACAAATTGGTACGCAGCAAATACCCTTTGTTTTTATCACCCTCTCTTACAGACTCAGATGATTTTGCGATACAAGCACTGAGTGAAAAGCTCTCGGCTTTATGCCAAACAATCACCGGCAAGAAACCAGCAACAACCGTTCTTCAGGACAATCTACTCAGATTCGAAATACAGCTTCGCGCCTTGATGACAGAGCAAAAAGAACCTGTGCTGGCAAAACCATTATTTGAATCTGCAAGCAATGAACTACTCAAACATCTTTCCTTACCAGCAGAAACCGAAACTCAGCTAAAAGAACAGCTAATCAATTTAACCAAAGCCTTAGCCGATAAGAGCACCCTGCTTGGATACGGGCCGCTTTCTGCATTACACCTTTTTCTTCATCTTGTAGAACAAGACTACCAGCCCCGACTTACACAGTTCAAAGACGAGCTCAAAATACTGGCGGACAAACTACAGGCACTGCAAAAATTGCAAAAACACCGATCAGGTGCTGATGCCGACCCGAAAGCGATTAAAAACAGCCTTGGCACGGTGGGCGCCAGCCTGTTTGATACCGATGCACTTTCAAGTGTGATGAAAAACACAGAAGCCTCCACACCACCAAGTGACGAAGATTGTCAACGCCTTAGCCGGGCGCTCAACACCATTCACAGCTACCTAAAGGATGACAGCTGGCAAACCACTACGCTGCTACACAATCAATCACAAGACATCAAGACTAGCGCGGCAATCGACATCATTACTAGCGCCAAGCCCTGCCTCGACAGCACTGCACTTTTTGACAAAAAGGCCGAGCGATTGGCCGAAGTGTTCCGGGCGGCCCGCATCGCAAGGCTGGAAATCGCGGGTGAATATCGGCCGGACTCTCATGACGCCTGGTTCGACAATTTTAACTGGGAGTCCTTCTCCAAAGCCGAGTTACTGTTACTGCCACCGCTAATCGCCATTGAGGATGCCGACCTGATTGCCGCCGAGGGTATGCAAAGTTTCTCCCAAACACTCTGTTCGGGGCGACCCATTCATATTCTGGTTGAGGTATCACCTTCACGTCATCATGGCAGCGAAAAACAGCAGCAGGCAATTAACAGTTTTCGCCTGGAGTTGGCCTACCTGGCAATAAGTCACCGCCGGGCACTGGTTTCACAATCCAGCGCGGCCTACCCGGAACACCTGCTGAAGGGTTTTCGACAGGCCCTGCAGTCAACGCGCACCAGCGTGCATTTTATCAGCACAATACCCTCGTCCATTACCGACAACATCGCATTGCAAGACTGGCTAATCGATGGCGCTGCCATTGAGAGTCGAGCGCACCCGCTGCTATGTTTTAACCCGCAGGCGGGCTCCAGCTGGGCAGAACAGATGGATCTCAGCCTCAACCCCTCAGCAAAAAATCGCTGGTCGAGGGATGAATTTCACTTTCGTCGCCAAAGCGATGGTGGCACAGAGAAAGTGTGCACAGAAAAGCTGGCATTTACCTTCGCAGATTATGCCTTGCTGGATCCGGCCTATCAGTCGTTTTTTCTGCCAATACCCGATGGCGTAAACTCCGATGACCTGGTTCTTTTTCAGGATTATATGAGCAGCCAAAGGCCTCAACGTGAGCGACTGATCCCCTATCTTTATGCCGTTAACAAAGAAGGTGAATTGCAGCGTCTGATCGTCGCCAGAATATTAAAACTTGCCTGTAAAGACCGACAACGTTATTGGCATACCTTGCAAGAACTAGCGGGCATCAATAACCGGCATGTTACTTTGGCCCTTGAGCAGACAGCGCAGGATAGCAAAGCAGACATTAAGCAGCAGATACAGCAGCTCGAAACACAGCACGCAGATGCGCTAAAGCAAGTACGACTGGATACCGCCCGCGAAGCGATGCAAGGCCTTGCCCGGGTATTAACCTCAACAGAAATAGACACGTCTTTTGCCGGCATGCTTAATTCTGACAATCGGCCGGACTTAATGGATACCCCGCAAGCAATTGACTCAGAGGATAACAAGGGTGCAGATGAAGCACTGGTCGACGTAGGCAAAGTGGATATTATTGCCACAGATGCGGAAAAAGTTGCCGAGGCAGAAACACCAACCCCGGCATCAGCGGCTGTGGTTGAGACTGTAGTAGAGACAGAGCCAACGGACGAGGAGCCGGAAGAAGCCTGGATAGACTCCGACCTGTGTACCAGTTGCAACGACTGTTTTCAGATTAGCGCATCACTTTTTGCCTATGACGAAAATAAACAGGCATTTATCAACGATCCAGAGGGCGGCAGTTTTGAACAATTGGTCAAAGCCGCGGAACTCTGCCCGGCGCAGTGCATCCACCCCGGCTCGCCGCTTAACCCTGATGAAGCTGGCCTGGAAGATCTCATCCGTCGGGCAAGCCCCTACAACCAATTATGAGTGATGACACGCTAAATAATCTAAGGATGAGCCAAACAACTGTGAACTATCCAACGATGAACATTATCCATGGATGAAATCCTCAAAGCCGTGATGATTATGGGAGGCCTAACGTTTTGCTTCTCCCTGCTCCTGGCAGTTGCTAATCGACTCTTACATGTTGAAGGCGACCCGCGTGTGGAAGGTTTACAGGAACTGCTACCGGGCGCTAATTGCGGTGCCTGTGGCGAGGCCGGATGTCAGGTTTTTGCAGAAAGCCTGGCCACCGGAGAGCATCAAGCCAGTGACTGCAGTGTGGCCAGCGCC
>JAUXDF010000028.1 GCA_030618505.1 Spongiibacteraceae bacterium
CATTAGAATTGCCCTTTAACTCCGCTGGCAACATGACATTCTCCAAGGCCGTGAGCCCCGGCAGTAGCTGAAATGACTGAAAAACAAAACCGACCTTTTCGCCCCTCAGTGCAGCGCGCTGATCCTCTGTGAGCCGAGTAATATCGATACCGTCAATCATTACCTTGCCGCTGCTGGGCAAATCAAGCCCGGCTAACAGGCCGAGCAAGGTAGATTTACCAGAACCCGAAGTGCCCATCACCGCAACACTTTCTGCTGACTTGATTTCCAGACAAATACCTTCCAATATGCAAAGCGCTGTCTCGTTCGAACTTACAATTTTTGTCACATTCTCAGCAACTATCATCGGATTTTACCCATGCAATTAATATCTCACCGTTTTATTGTAACAACTCTGGCGGCTCTCGCCTTTACCATTTTGTCATCCACTCTGCAGGCAAAAACTATCCTGGTGTTTGGGGACAGTCTTAGCGCAGGCTATAAACTTGTCCAGGGTGAGGGCTGGGTGGAGTTGCTTGATATCGAACTTAATAAGAAGAGTAAAACATTTAAGGTTATCAATGCCAGCATCAGTGGCGAAACAAGCGGTGGTGGTCTATCACGACTGCCTGACACGCTACGACGAGCCAGGCCCGATATTGTCATAGTTGAACTAGGGGCCAACGATGGATTGCGTGGCTACCCGATAAAAACCTTCAAACAGAATCTCTCTGCCATCATTCATCTCTCCCAACAAGAAAATGCCCAGGTACTTTTGCTGGGCATGCATATACCGCCCAACTACGGCCAACGATATACCCAAATGTTTTACCAAACCTATCAGAGTTTAGCTGAGGAATATAAAATACCCATGGTGCCTTTTTTTCTAGAGGGGGTGGCGGCTAATGACAAACTGATGCAAGAAGATGGTTTGCATCCCAATGCCAAGGGACAGCCTTTTATTTTGGAGAATGTGCTACCTCACTTGAACCCACTGCTTGAAGACTGAGATGAAACAGTAATAATTGAATTATTCTCTCTAACTCGAAAAAAACAATATTTATTTAATATTAGCGTCGCTTCCCTGTAACCATTTTTCTTGCTTCAGGTGCAATGTCGCTAACATCGATTTTTTTGTGTAAATCCTGACACTGCTTCAACAATGGTTTTTTTAACTCGGTGTTCTCGTTGATTTTTATTTTCATTTTTAACACTAACTTGCTGAGTATTTTCTGCGCTAACTCACCATCAAACTGTTGCTCAATTTTAGCCGTCCATTTCGCCAATTTTTCATTATTACTTGCTGACTTACTGCTTATATCACTATACAAACTTTTACATACCTCATATTTTTCCACCAGATTAATTAGATAAGCCGCCGTATTAACCGTATTTTTATTCGCCAAAATATATTGACGCTCTTCCTCTGTTTGCGCAGACGGTGTCGGAAGATTACTCTTGTTTGACTCGGAGCAGGCTGTCAGCACAAGGCTTGTGGTTATAATAAGTATGGCTGATCCTGCTAGCGCCTTTTTAATTATCATGTAGAGTTCTCGTCAGTATTTATTTAGTATTTTTACCGGCAAACCTGCATTTACTGCGAGTATTTATAACAACACCCGCCTTACCACAAAGAACCATCAACAAGCCCCTTATCAAGCTCAGCTGCCATCCCTAAGGTTTTTTGGTTATATTCCTGATTAATCGTCACCGTCTTCGCTGCTACCTTATCGCAATATCGGCATTCTGGACAGTAAATTGGCGCACAATTGATATTGCGGTATCCCTCAATAAAACCATCAAGCTTTAATAGAGTGCGGATTTTTACTTTATCGGGCCGCAACATCGCACGAACCAGTTTTAGCCGTTGTCTTAGCGTGACTTTTTGTTCCTTGGTGATTTTGGCCACAGGCCCCACCAACTCCAACAAGTTGCCATCGAAATGACGCCGCGCATAGGCTTCAACTCTTTTGATCATCAAATCCAAGCAATAAAATCAAGTAGTTTGGAATCTGGCGCTGCCCTTTGCGGGCCTGCTCTATGCCGCCAAGGGTTGCGCCATTAATAAGATATTTGACTACTCATGAGACTGACGGAGAAGATTTTTCAGTTCACGTCGAGTGACATCACGCCTAGGTAGTATAAGAAGAGCGACCACCACCAATACATCGCGATCCATCTTGCCGTAAATTTCGTAAACTTCAGGGAGCTCACTAAGGCGCTCAATCATGCCTGGCTCAAAGGGGTAGGCTACGCTTAACTTCATAAGAATATTCCCTTAATTTTAAGCATGTCAAATACCCCTTTCTGCTTACTCTGCCTCATGGACTCCTATCCAGAAATTCTCTGAAAAAACCCACTTCCGGATGAACCCTAATTAGTGCCTAACCAGAAACCGGAAGTTTTCGAAAATTAAGTCCGCTCCTGGTCAACGCAAATCTAGCTCCTAGGCCTTTTCAAGGCCTTTAAGTCGCAAAATTTGCGTTGGCCAGGATCTCTTTGTCTAATTTCTGGATGGGCACTAATTATGGCAATCAAAACACCATAAAGACTGTTCTTCGGACTGCTGGATATGGCAGATGTTGCAGTTATACCTCAGACCCTGCAGTTCCGTAGTTTCCGCCCCAGTACTTTGATTGGTGTAGTGACTCGGAGGGATTTTGGTTGCAACATGCCCCTCTCCAAAGGAAATTCCGTCGCTATGACAACCCAAGCAGGCATTGGCATCTTTGGTGATATCGAGCCCAGAGATATCGTGCGGCACCAAAGGTGGTGCGCCGGGATACTCTCGCGGTAAAACCGTGGACTGCCCCGGGGCTGGAGCAGAATACACATTCATACCTGGGTGTCCCGTTTCCAGAGAGTCATGGAAATAGGGCTTGCTCGGTACGCCACCCGATCCCGGCCCCGGTGGCGTACAAGCACTCGCCAGAACTATCATGGCCAATAACAGTGATGTGCTAATCGTCGGTAATCGGCTCATGATAATTTCTCCAATTTGACCGCACACTTCTTAAAATCATTTTGTTTGGAGATCGGGCAATAGGCATCAAGGGTCACCTGATTGATCATCACATCCTCATCAAACCAGGGCACAAACACCATGCCTTCTTGTGGCGTGACTCTACCGTCTATATCAACATAGAGTTCGACACTCCCCCGGCGTGATGAGAGTCGAATATAATCGCCGTGAACCAGTCCCAAATTATTCGCATCCGTTGGATGCAAAGCAGCGGTGGCATGCGGGTAGGCTTTGTGCAAGGACTCGACTCGCCGGGTCATCGTTCCCGAGTGCCAGTGCTCTAGCACACGACCGGTACACAGCCACAACGGGTAATTGGCATCTGGCATTTCGGGAGGCTGTTCGTAGCCACGCAACCATATAACCGCTTTACCACCATTTGCCTCGTTGCCGTAGAAATTTATGCCTTCTCCTGCCGCGACATAGGGGTCATAGTCTTCGTTGTAACGCCAGCGGGTCTCTACACCATTGACAACTGGCCATCTCAGACCACGGGTTTGGTGATATACATCAAAGGGCGCTAAATCATGCCCTTTACCATTGCCGAACAGTCGATATTCTTCAAAAAGTGCTTTCTCCAAATAGCAACCGGCGGCCAATGAAGCATCGGACATTTTCTGCCCATTGGGAATTGGATAAGCCGTTGCATCATAGTCAAAGAGTGCGCCCACTCCCATGCGTTTAGCTATTTCAACCATCTGCCACAAGTCTGACTTGGACTCACCAGGGGCGTCGATCATTTTTTTCCAGAAGTGCGTTCGCCGCTCGGCGTTGCCAAAAGCACCTTCTTTTTCTACCCACATGGCCGAGGGCAGAATGACATCAGCCACCTCAGTACATCGGTTAGGGTAAACCTCTGAGACAATGATGAAGGCACCATCTTGTTTGGCACCTTCTCGGTAGCGATTAAGATTAGGACTGTCGTGAAACAGGTTGGCGGTATTATTCCAGAGCACTTTTATGTCGCCGCGATCCAAGGCACGCAGCATCTCAATCGTATGGTAACCCGGCTGGGCGGGGATGGTACCTGCGGGTACGTTCCAAATCCCCTCGGCAATAGCCCGATGCTCAGCATTAGCCACCACCATGTCAGCAGGTAGACGATGAGAGAAAGTACCCGTTTCGCGGGCGGTGCCACAGGCACTGGGTTGTCCGGTCAGCGAATAAGGGCTATTGCCAGGTGTGGATATTTTTCCTGTTAATAGATGAAGGTTATAAATAAGATTGTTCATCCAGGTGCCACGGGTGTGCTGATTGACCCCCATAGTCCACAGAGACATTACTTTGATATTCGGGTCACCATAGATATCGGCCAAAGCGTTTAAGTCCGCTGGGCTAACGCCGCTAATCTGCTCGACATATTCTGGGGTATAAGAAGCGACATGAGCGATTAAATCATTAAGTGTCGCAGCGGTGGCGGCTTCCTGAAATGAAAAGTTATCCTCCAGACCATAACCAATATTGGTTTTACCCGCTTTAAAGGCCACATGATCGTTAATAAAACTATTATCTATTTTGCCATTGTCTATTAAGAGTTTGGCGATACCGTTGGCGATCGCCAAATCTGACTGTGGACTGAATATGATTTCTTTATCCGCCATCTCCCCCGAAAGATTATGGATAGTCGACAAATTAATGATTTGGGTGGTCGGTGCCGACAGCTTTCGCCGGACAATCCTTGCCCATAAACGGGGATGCATCTCTGCCATATTGGATCCCCAAAGGACAAAGGCATCGGCATGCTCAAAGTCATCATAACAACCCATCGGCTCGTCCATACCGAAGGTGGTCATAAAACCTGCGACTGCGCTAGCCATACAATGCCTGGCGCTGCATTCAACATTATTGGAACGCAATCCCGCTCTAAATAATTTTGAACTCGCGTAACCTTCCCAGATGGTGTTTTGCCCGGAACCGTAATAAGCGATTCCCGTTGGACCGATATCCGCCAGGGTCTCTTGCATCTTTGAGGCAATCAGATCAAGAGTCTCATCCCAACTCGCCTCTCGAAATTCGGCATCTTTGGTGACACTTTTGGGGGAAACACGAATCAGCGGTTTCTTTAATCGGTCTGATGCCGAATGAATTTTATTAAGTCGGTACCCTTTGCAACAAAGCAGGCCTTCATTGACGGGCGAATCCGGGTCTCCGGTAACAGCAATAATGTCATTATTCTTAACGCCCACTAAGACACTACATCCCGTACCGCAAAATCGGCAGGGTGCCTTATCCCAGGTAAGGCCAGCGGGGTAGTCAACATCCCCCCGAGTTAATCCGCTGGAAAGAGCAGCGGCCGTGACTGCTGAAGTCGATGCAATCTTTATAAAATCACGCCTGTTTACCGTCATGTCCTTCTCCTAAATTTTTCTACTACCAATTTTTATTATAAAAAACTCATGCGAAGCATCCTGTCCTCCTTACTCCCATACGATGGGCTCAGTACGAAGGTAGCTAACAACCACATCGATTTCGGTATCCGATAAAGACGATGAAAACGCTGGCATGAGTAAGCCCTGGAGACTGTTTTTAATGATATTAAAATAATAAGCATCGGGCTGAATCAGAGCCGTTGGAGTCAACGCAGGCCCAACTCCGCCCTCTCGGTCTGCACCATGACAGCTGGCACAACTCTGGCTGAAATAAGTGCTTACGGGAATATTGCCGACCATGGGCTCTGCTTCAACGGTATTTATCCACTGAGCAATAACATCTCTAATTCCCTGCGAGACCATCGGCTGGGAAACCGGCATTCTCAGACCACTCCCGGTACCAGCCATTTTTTTAATGAGATAACTCGTACTTGCATCTCCTGGCTCAATGAGTTTTGTAGTGGGCTGCTGCTTACTGGAAAGGCTCATTAAGCTGGCATAAGAATTCCTGGTGCTGCTGAGATCCAAACCAAAGGATGCAGTGGAATTGTCATGGCAACCTTCAGTAGCACATGAGACATTAAATACATTCGCCTGAATGGACGCCAAATTTGCTTCAGGTAAGGTAGGAGAGCCGGCTGGCGGCATATCATTTATCCAAGTTTCAACCGCATCAAGCTTATCCTGCGATAGCTTGGGTGACAGCCAGGGCATTCCCGCTAGAGAAATATTCTCACCAATCATTTTTTTCATTAAATAACTCGCACCAGCATCTCCCGGGGTAATCAAATCAAGTCCAGAGTTCTGCAGGCTGGGAACATTGACAGTTTCAGCAATCATGAAACCTTTTGTCATATTTAGTTTGGATTCCCCAGAGTTAATCGCGTTCCCGTCATGACACCCTGAATATGCACAGCTGACATCAAATACATTTTTTTGTAGCCACTCCAACGTTGGCTGTGGCCCTTCTAGACGAGCAACCCAGCCTCTAACCGCGTTAATCTGAGTTTGTGTTAATGCCGACTGTCCAAGAGGCATTGGTTGGCCTACGCCCATACCCTCTAATTTTTTCACTAGATAACTGTTATCCGGATCGCCGGGCTCAATTAAATCTATTAGCGGCTGCTGATTACTAGGAACCCCGAACATACTGTTCAGTGAATTACCTGCACTTAGATCTAAGCCCTGAACCTTTGAAGCACTATCGTGACAACCTGATGTCGCGCAACTATTAAAAATATTTTTCTGTAAATATATTAATGTCGGTTGCGGCACAGGATCCATGTTAGCAACCCATTGCGCTACGGCCTTTACTCGGTTAGACGGTAGAAGAGGCGCTAGCATTGGCATGGCCGATGTTTTGGATGTACCCCGTAGTTTTTGTACGAGCAAACTATTGTCCGGGTCACCCGCTTCGATTAAATTATACTCAGGCTCCATAAAACTTTGCACATATAGCATGTTATCCAGTGAAAACCCTTGGCTTAATTCGATTCCATGTATTGCACTGCCATGCGTATGGCAACCTAGGCAGCTTTTGTCAAAAACATTTTCTTGTATCGAATCCAAGGTAGGGAGCACTTCAATACGTTGATTATCTACACAGCCCATTGACAAGGAGCCGAAAAATAAGAGAGTCCCTACAGTTTGGGATACACAAACTCGCCCAGGTAAATATTTTTTATTTTTCATTATCTTATTGCCCATATATTTAAAAGCCAAATAACTGGCAGCTAAAACAGTCTTGACTTAAAATTGAGATAATTTCGCCATAGTGCATTAACCAGACATTTCGCGAACTTAGTGGGAAAAAGGCCTGACTATTACTTGTACAAACGCTGTTTGTGATGACACATCAGCTCGATTATTATTTTGAGCAATAATATTTGACTTTCTCAGCATTAACAAGTGATAAATACACATAAAAAGAATGGGATAATGCCAAGCATGTGATTTGAATCAACGAAGGTACATATTCATACATATCTCCCTAGGCTGTTTCGCTCTTAAATCAAGTACAAACGGGGGACATTCAGCGAAAATAGCGTTATAAACACCACTATCACTACAAGCTATGAAAACCACCGTTTACAGAGCGCAAGACAGACTTATAAGGTAACTTGAAGGCAGAAACGCGTGTTTAGCTATTCTGATTTTTGGAAATTATAAGCACCCATGCTTACCAAAATGACTGTAGAGAAGCAACCACTATTAGGGAAAACTGCTGAAAGGAAGTTAGTCTTAACTATTACCTACTTTACTTAGGGCATTCCTACAAAGACATAAGACAAGCAGCAGGGTGTCGGGCAAGCAGGTGTTTACGCTGTTGCCAATCTGGCATCACTCTATCCATTAAGGCATAAAATCGTCGACTGTGATTCAATTCAATCAGGTGACATAATTCATGGGTAATAACATAATCCTGCAGTTCCAGTGGTAGGCGGATCAGCCACAAATTCAGATTAACATTCCCCCGTGAACTGCAACTTCCCCAGCGGGTTTTCATTCGTCGTATAGCCAGTGGCGGAATATCGATATTACAGGCCACACCATAAGTTTGCATCGCTGACAGACAGAGCGAAAGTCGCGAAGGAAAATGTAACTTGCCTTGCTGGCGATACCAGTGAATAGATTGTTTTTCAAGCCATGACTGGGCATCCTGATCGCTATGGGAGATCAACAGATTTTGATCAAGCAGGGTAACAAGCGACGACCGCCGAGCTGATGACTTGCTCAATCTCAACGTAATCACCCTCCCCATAAAATAATGCTCAGCGCCGTCGACATAAACACAAGAAGGTTCTTTTAACTCAGCAGGCAGTCCCTCGAGCCTTCCTAGCACCCACGCAGAATTAGCCGCCAAAAAATCAGCAATATCTCCCTCATTCGCAGAATGTGGCACGCGCACTTCGACCTTTCCATGGCGAAACACATAAATCCCAAGGCTTTTTCGTTGGGTACGTTTTAACGCATACTCAAAGGGGAGCGTTTCCTCTTGTTGCGGCGATACCAGCCTCTCAAATAGTGTCTTTTTTGATCGCAATATTATTATCTCTCAAAGTGTTACAATCGCGGCAATCTAAACCAGCTACAGTCTAAACTAACTATCACAACAAACACCAACAATATAGATAGAGGCACTTTCTATGGGCATGACATTTCAAATCTCTCACGATATAGAGACCGTATTCGAGCTTTTAACTGACCCTGACTTTTTAGTTGAAAGGAGCATCGCTATTGGTGAGCTAAGTGCCGACTGCGAAATAGAAGATGATGGCGAAACAACGACTATCAAAATGACCCGTGAGGTCGAGCGTGACGATCTGCCGAAATTTATCGCCAAGTTGTTTAGCACAGTACAAACACTGGAGTTAACCGAGCAATGGCAAAGCTCTGGTGACGATAAAGTCGGAAGTTTTTTGCTTAATGTTGTTGGCCAGCCGGTCACTATTATGGCCAAGCTCAAACTCACAACAACAAGCGATGGCTGCGAATACGCCGTCGAACACAGCGCCAAAGCAAAAATTCCTCTAATTGGTGGCAAGATTGAGAAATTTATTATTGGGCAAACTGCGACGGGTGTTGAGGAAGAAGTTAACTACCTGATCAAAAAACTGGGCTAGATTTTATTGCGCTCAGGCAGGGTGTGATAAAAAGTGTGCGCACCACACACACTGCCTGATCACAAGCATTAGGGCTTACAACGAATAATAAAAGCCGTCTCTGCAGTAAAAACCAACTCGTTACGCTGATTATGCAGATCAGCTTGCATACTCAAAATCCCACAATCTGGTCGACTGTTGGAGAGCCTAGCCTCAAGAACAGTTTCTGTCTTACGTAACACATCCCCGGGTCGAACCGGCGTTAGCATTTTAAGATTATTAAAACCCAGCGCGCTGACCGCAGCGGTCGGTAATTCCATAACACCAATACGGCAATAGGCCGCGAACACATGTGTTGAAGCAGCCACTAATCCACCAAACATTGATTGTTTAGCGGCCTCTTTATCAACGTGAAAGGGCTGAGGATCCCAGCGCTGCCCGACTTCAATTATTTCTTCTTCAGTGAACGTATATGTATCCTTAAAGGTTTTACTGTCACCCACATTAAAGTCTTCAAAATATCTCATACTTATCCGCTTTTCACTAAAAACACATTACGCACAGGTTGCCATTCAGGCCCTTACAAAACCGCCTCAGCAAGAAACTGCATGCTACTACGAGTGACATCTTCACCAAAAGGGCTCACTCCCATCATGAGCGTTGTCACAGGCGATTTTTTCCAATCCTGTAAGCGCTCTCTTATGCGGTCTTTCGGCCCGCACAATGATATCTCATCAGCTAATGCATCAGGAACAACCATTGCAGCCTCATGCTGACCTTTTTCTAAAAAAACTTGTTGAACTCTCTCAGCTTCTTCAGCAAACCCCATTCTATCCATCAAGTTTTTATGGAAATTTTCACTTTTTGCTCCCATACCACCCAAATATAATGCAAGCATATATTTAACCGGTAGCAGTGCCTCTTCCAGATTGTCGTTAATGTATAAACTCACCATCGCGCATATTTCAAAATCATCTCTATCCTTAGCGGGAGCAAGGCTCTCCTCAAACATCTGCATTCGGTAGGGAGAAACAAATATCGGCAACCAACCATCACATTGACTCGCAGCCAATTGAATATTCTTAGGGCCTTCGGCACCAAGAAAAAGTGGGATTTTATTCCTGAAAGGATGAGTAATCGACTTTAGCGGCTTACCCAAGCCCATACCGCCCTTTATGGGTAATTGGTACTGTTTACCGTCTAGCTCAACCGGGCCCTCGCGGGCAATCACCTGCCGAAATATATCGATCCACTCGCGGGTGCGCTCCAAAGGACGCGGGAATGGCTGCCCGTACCAGCCCTCAACAACCTGTGGCCCCGACACACCAACGCCCAAACAAAGGCGACCCTGAGAGATATGATCAAGAGTTAATGCAGACATCGCTGCACAAGCCGGGGTGCGAGCCGACAACTGCATAACACCAGTACAGCACTTAATTTTACTAGTATGGGAAGCAATTGCCGCCAATGGAGTTAACGCATCGGAACCGTAGGCTTCTGCAGTCCAGACCGAGTCAAAACCCAAGGCCTCCGCCTCTTTAGCCAATTCAATATAATTCGGCAAGGGATCGCGCTGCCAGTAACCTTCATGTAAACCCAGTTTCATCTCTATACTCCACTATTAAATACGATGGCCGTCATCATAAAATGCAAAATGTAAGACATCCATGTCATTTTCATTCATTGTGGTGCCCTACTCCGCTTTTTCCCGCAGAGATAGTCATTTTAACCAGGAACAACTCAAACTGAGGAGTTAAGAATCGGTAATATAATTTTACTCCTCTGTTTTCACAAACCCTGACACATGAGCGTATTTGACATACAATAAACGTCACTTTTCCAGCTCCATTCATCATCCCCTAATATACTTTTTGAGCACTAAAACAGGTACAAGCATGTCAGAACAGCGCATTGACAACCTAAATGTGGAATCACAAGAAATACTGATCACCCCGGAGGCGCTAAAACAGGCAATTCCCATGACCGACAAGGCCATGAGTACAATCAGTCATGGCCGAAAGGTGATTGAAAACATCCTCGACCGTAAAGACCATCGTGTCTTTGTGGTCGTCGGCCCCTGCTCAATCCACGATACCAGCGCTGCCATGGATTATGCAAAGCGGCTGCAGGCTTTGGCCGAGGAATTAAAAGATACGCTATTTATCGTTATGCGGGTATATTTTGAAAAACCACGAACGACTGTCGGCTGGAAAGGACTGATCAATGACCCACACCTGAATGACTCATTTAAAATCCAGGAAGGACTACATATTGGCCGCAAACTTTTAATGGATATCAGCGAACTGGGTTTGCCGACTTCCACTGAAGCCCTTGATCCAATATCGCCACAATACCTTCAGGATTTAATCAGCTGGTCTGCGATTGGAGCGCGCACCACTGAGTCTCAAACACACAGGGAAATGTCCAGCGGCCTGTCCTCATCCGTCGGGTTTAAAAATGGCACCGACGGCGGCTTAACTGTAGCAATTAATGCGCTCAACTCAGTTAGCAAACCTCATCGCTTTCTTGGCATCAATAATCATGGTCAGGTGAGCATCATTCACACTAAGGGCAATCAATATGCACACATTGTCTTACGCGGTGGCAGCAAAGGGCCGAACTATGACTCAGTGAATGTCGCCTTATGTGAGCAAGCGCTTGAGAAAGCGGGTATTGAGCCCAACATCATGATTGATTGCAGCCACGCAAACTCAAATAAAGATCCCGCTATTCAAACCTTGGTGATGGAAAATGTTGCCAACCAGATACTGGAAGGTAACAAGTCGATCACAGGATTGATGATTGAAAGTAATCTTGGCTGGGGTAACCAGTCTTTGGGCAAAGATGCTGAAGACCTGGAGTATGGCGTTTCAATTACCGATGCGTGTATTGACTGGGAAACGACAGAAAAATCTCTTCGTGAAATGAGTGAAAAACTCCTGGACGTATTGCCAGGGCGACTAAGCTAAGCGCCCAGACTTGGGATGCATGCCCCCTCAAGGGCATGCATCCGCGATACAATCAGCCTTTAACCCTGACGTAAACCTGTCAGGCAACCGCCTTCATCGCCAGGTCAATAATTCCCATCAACTGTTTTTTATCGGGAGATTGTTTTGAGCGAACATTAAGTCCCCCCATCACTACCAACACAAAACCTGCCAAGGTTCCACAATTCACACTCGAGCTTATAAATCCTTTTCGCTGAGCTTCTTCCAGACGTTTGGCAATCAGCATTTCAATTTCGTTTTGTTTTCTTGCAACTAAGCGAGCCAGGCTCGGCTCGGTGTGTGTCAACTCATTTACCGTATTGACAAACAAACAGCCATTGCTGATTTTACGCTTGGGGAATTTTCGATAGCGCTCACTCAAGAACTGATTGATCGCCTCGATTGGATCTTCCATTTCCAATAAGGTAACACGGATATGTTGATCGACAATTTTCTCGTATCTGTCAAGCGCCACCTTAAACAGGCTCTCTTTATCTCCAAAAGAAGAATAAAGACTGCCACGATTAATGCCCATTACATCCAGCAATTTTTGAATAGAACTGGCTTCATAGCCCTCTCGCCAAAACTGCTCCATCGCTGCGTCTAATGCAACATTTTTATCAAACTCTAATGGCCTGGCCATTTAGTACTCCCTCATTTAACTTACATTCCCTATGAGGGTGTGATTCTAACGTAAAGACTAAGCTAAGTGCTGATAGTTTTGAGGACTTAGATCATAAATCGACACTAAAACACCCGAAGATCACAGATCTTCGAACAAAGACTAGGCAAACGCGTTACTGCGATCGCTGTGATCGGTGATATCACGCACACCACTTAGCTCAGGCACCTGTTCAACCAGCGTTTTTTCAACGCCATGCTTTAAGGTTTCGTCCACCATACCGCAGCCCTGACAACCACCGCCAAACTGCAATACCGCATAACTATCTTCACTGACCTCGACCAGAGAAACCTCACCGCCGTGGGAAGCTAACGAAGGATTAACTTCATTAAATAACACGTAGTTAATACGGTCTTCTATGGTGCTATCTCCTGAGACCTGTGGCATTTTTGAATTAGGGGCTTTAATTGTCAGCTGACCACCCATGCGATCCTTGCCATAATCCACCTGGGCATCTTTTAGAAAAGGCAGGCTTCTGCCATCAAAATAAACCGTGAATTTCTCGTATTCCTTTTTCTCATCCTCTTCCTTGACATCGTCCTCTCGACAATAGGCGATACAAGTTTCAGCTTTTGGGGTGCCGGGATGATTCACAAAAATACGAATCCCGATAACATCTCCTTCCTGTTTTTTAAGAAGGTCTAATAAATATTCCTGGCCTGCTTCTGTAATGGTAATCATCAAACTTCACTCACTTGTTTTCAAGCATCAGCTATTCTAACCAGCTTGCAGTACTGTACATTTTTTAACACTGTTTTATATTATACTAAAACAGTCGGATATTAGCGATATAAATACTGGACACAGATTTCATACAATTTGTTATAATTTCGCGCTTTTATCCAGCCATCGCAGAGTAGCCTTAGAACAATAAGCCACAGGAATCTCAATGCTTAAACGAAATGAAAGAATTGCCAGCCTAAAATCCGCCCTAAAGGAGCGCATTTTGACGCTAGATGGCGCTATGGGCACGATGATTCAGGCATATCAGCTTGAAGAGGCTGATTTTAGGGGCGAGCGCTTCAAGGATTACCCTACAGATATCAAGGGCAACAATGACCTTCTTTCAATCACAAAACCTAAGGTTATCCATGAAATCCATATGGCCTACCTTAATGCCGGGGCTGACATTGTTGAAACCAATACTTTTAGCGCCACCAAAGCCGCCATGTCTGATTACGGCATGGCGGATATCGCTAAAGAGCTGAATATCGTTTCTGCCAAACTAGCACGAGAGGCTGCCGATCAAGTCACCGCAGAAGATCCCTCAAAGCCGCGTTTTGTTGCCGGCATTGTTGGCCCAACAACAAAAGGCGCCTGCACCATCTGCGATGTAAACGACCCCGCCGCTCGTAATATCACCTTTGACGAACTCGTCGACGATTATATGGACTCGGTCGCCGGCCTGGTTGAAGGTGGCGTTGATATAATTATGATCGAAACCGTATTCGATACCCTGAATGCCAAGGCAGCAATATTTGCCACTCAGAAGTTTTTCGATCAGGAAAATATTGAGCTGCCCATCATGATTTCCGGCACCATCACCGACAAAAGCGGGCGCACCCTGACCGGGCAGACCACCGAAGCCTTCTGGAACTCGGTTCGTCATGCCAAACCGATCAGTATTGGCCTTAACTGTGCCCTGGGTGCCGATGAGCTTCGCCCCTATATTGAAGAGCTATCGCGCATCGCCGACTGCTATGTCAGCACGCACCCCAACGCTGGCCTTCCAAACGAGCTGGGTGGCTTTGATGAAACACCTGAAAACATGGCCGATATAATTGCCGAGTTCGCCAACAGCGGACTGGTCAATATTGTCGGTGGCTGTTGTGGTACCAACCCGGATTACATTAAAGCCATCGTAAATGCCGTCAAAGCTATTACTCCACGCCCTATTCCTGAAATCCCCAAAATTTGCCGTTTAAGCGGACTGGAACCTTTTAATATCACCGATGGCTCACTGTTTATAAATATTGGCGAACGCTGCAATGTCACCGGCTCCGCTAAATTCAAAAAACTTATTTTAAGCGAAAATTACAATGTTGCGCTCGAAGTTGCTCAACAACAGGTTGAAAACGGCGCACAGATTGTCGATGTAAATATGGACGAAGGCATGCTCGATGCACTCACAGCCATGCCTCACTTCCTAAACTTACTGGCACTTGAGCCCACCACCGCGGTTGCACCGATTATGGTCGACTCATCGAAGTGGGAAGTAATCGAAGCCGGACTGAAATGTATTCAGGGAAAAGCCGTTGTTAACTCAATCAGCTTAAAAGAAGGCGAAGCCGCATTTATCGAAAAAGCACGACTGTGCCAGCGCTACGGTGCAGCCATTATTGTGATGGCCTTTGATGAAACCGGGCAAGCCGATACCGAGCAGCGAAAAATGGAAATCTGTAGCCGCTCCTATGACGTCCTGGTAAACAAAGTGGGCTTTCCTGCAGAAGACATTATCTTTGACCCCAATATTTTTGCCGTCGCAACGGGCATTGATGAGCACAACAATTACGCCGTCGATTTCATCAACGCCTGCCGCTATATTAAGGAGAATCTACCCCATGCGCTGATTTCCGGCGGCGTCAGTAATGTCTCCTTTTCCTTTCGTGGCAACAACCCGGTACGCGAAGCCATCCACTCCGTCTTTTTATATCATGCCATCAAGGCCGGATTGGACATGGGTATTGTTAACGCCTCGCAACTGGCGGTGTATGACGATCTGCCTGCAGAGTTGCGCGAAAAAGTCGAAGACGTTATTTTAAATCGCAACAACAATGCTACCGACAACTTGCTGGAAATTGCCGAGAAATACCGTGGTGACGGCACTGTTGCAACCAAGCAGGAAGACCTTCAGTGGAGAGAGTGGCCGGTCAATAAAAGAATTGAACACGCGATGGTCAAAGGCATCACCAAATACATTGAAGAGGATACCGAAATCGCACGCCAGCAAGCCGAACGCCCCATTCACGTTATCGAAGGCCCCTTAATGGATGGCATGAACGTCGTCGGTGATCTTTTTGGCGATGGCAAAATGTTTCTGCCCCAGGTTGTTAAAAGTGCCCGTGTGATGAAACAAGCGGTGGCGCTATTAATGCCTTATATTGAAGCGGAAAAAGGCGATGCCGGTAGCCTGTCCAATGGAAAAATATTGATGGCTACCGTCAAAGGTGATGTTCACGATATTGGCAAAAA
>JAUXDF010000287.1 GCA_030618505.1 Spongiibacteraceae bacterium
TCGTGTACCGTTTAAAGCGATAAGTTTAAGTTTTATTCATACAGAGCACAACAGCGCGGCGCAGTATTCGCCAACAACTAAAACAACTCAGTGGCACCAGGCAATACGGTGCTTGCACCAGCCTGACTTGCCACCAAAACACCACCACTTGAAGAGTTAAAGTCGCGCAGCTAAAACTTGGCAATAATCTCTTCAGCATAACGCTTGATCGCATCCTGCTTCACAGCCAGAGAGGGCTGCTGCTGCATAATGGCGCCAACGCCCATTTCGGCCAAAATACGCTCACTCCACGGTGTAACCTGAAGATCAGTCACCCCCATATCTTCCAGGCGACGAATGTCGTCCACGGTCTCGGCATCGGGGCAGTGCATCATAATGTCAAAAGGCTCATTCTCACGTCCAAACTCTCGACGAAAGCCATTCAGCTCAGCCATTAATCCTTCAACCTCATTCATCGAGTGAATAACGCTAACCCAGCCGTCGCCATAGCGCGCCGCGCGCCGTAAAGCCGGTGTTGTGGTACCGCCAACATAAATAGGTACAGGCTTTTTAGGCACCGGAGCCATAATCAGTCGGTCGAAGTCGTAGTGTTTGCCATGAAATTCGACCATGCCCCCGCCCATCAGCAGGTGAATGATTTGAATGGCTTCATCCTGGCGAGCGCCACGGGTCTTCTTTTCCTGACCAAGCCACTTGAACTCCTCAGGCATCCAGGCCAAACCTACACCCAGAGCAACACGATCATTGGAGATCGCGGCCACCGAGCACAGACTCTTGGCCTCCAGCAAAGGCTGACGGACAGCAAGCCTGAGCACTGAGGGAATAAAACGAATACGCTTGGTGACTGTAGCCATGGCAGTAATGGCCACCCAGGGATCCAGCACAGGCATATCGAGAGGCCAGAAGCGCGTGCCATCTGGCGTATAGGGGTAGGGAACTGAGATTACCTCAGGGAAAAAAGGCGCATCTGCTACCTGAATGCTATCCCAGCCACACTCATCGGCGGTGCGGGCGATATCCAGATTCTCGGCAGGATCGACCATAAACATGTGAAATCCGAACCTCATGACTTTTCCCCTTATTAGGTTTTTTATTATAAAACAGCAAAATGTATAACAGCACACAGAACCACAACACTGCAAGGCAGTATTGATTTATAATGATATTTTCCCCGAAAGCAACAATAATTACCCCAACCCTCGCCATCACCTTTTAGCCCAAGCAATACGACATATAACAAATTGAACTAAAAACATATTTGCAACAACTAATGCCGGGCATATATAATCTCCGCCACCTTAAACAATAAAAAATATACTCGTGAGAGCTCCTATGAATATGAAAACCACCTACTTGTTACCCGCTCTGGTTGGCAGCGCATTATTCGCTATGGCCGGCTGTAACCCAACCGGCTCCGTTACTAATCCCACGCAAACTGGAACAATAGTTGATTCAGCGGTTGAAGGGCTGGAATATTCTACCGCCTCTCATTCCGGCACAACCGGCGTCAACGGCAGCTTCCAGTACCGCCAAGGCGAAAGTATTGTTTTTAAAGTGGGTGATATCGAACTGCCTGCAATACCCGCCGAGAAGCTACTAACCCCGCTTAATCTAGCCCGCACCGATTTGGTTAATGATACGACTGCGTCTAATATCGCTCGCTTTTTACAAGCACTGGATTCCGATAGCGACCCCTCTAACGGCATCACCATTGACACAGCTGCTCACCAGGAAGCACTCAACGCAAGCCTAGACTTCTCTCAACTGAAGGCCGATTTTGAGGCTGAGTACGCACAATATCTGAACCGACCACTACCTACACCTCAGGAAGCAAGAGATCACTTTGAATCAACACTTTCCGGGCTTGCCGATGGCAGAAGCTTGCGCGAGATGATAAACAACCAATATCAGGACCTGACTCAAGGGCCTGGTTACCTATCTAGCGAATTTATCGATACCTGCAAGGATCTTGGTGCGCTATTGATGCCTGGCGGTTTAGGCGAATTAGACGACTTATTCACAATGACTGCCTGCTTCAATGCTGATGACACAGGTACTATTGCTATCTTTGACAGCGAAACCCCAATCACCTGGAGTGTTGACGGAGAAGGCGGCTTGTTACTCAGCGCCGAAGGCGGCTGGAGCATTCGCCTGGTACGCTTGGTTGACAGTGCAGGCGATGATGCCGGCGCGATGGTTAAGATTGTTGACTTACCCGGCTACGAGATTTTGGGTGACATGGGCATGATTAACAATATTGGCGAATATACACCGCCTGCACCCTAAACAATTACACAGTCCGGAAAGACAAAAAAGCCCTGCATTCGCGGGGCTTTTTTTATTCATTATTCCAAAAGATAATTCTTGAGCAGATCACCTACCCGGAAACCCGGGCGGGCGCCAAAGATTATTTACCAATAAAATTAGGCTTGCGACGCTCCATAAAAGCTTTAGGACCTTCTTCTGCATCGTGCGAACCAAATACGCGAGCTGCCAATGCTTTTTCCAGCACAAAGCCAGGCTCAAGGTTGGCTTGGCGTACAGCAATTTCCTTGGCTGTGCGAACGGCCAGCGGGCTATTCTTGCAGATTTTCTCTGCAATGCTCATGGCTTCATTCATCAACTCTTCTTTTGGCACAATTTTGTTGATCAAGCCAACATCAAAAGCACGCTCGGCGCTAATATTTTCACCCACTAACAATAATTCCATGGCAACCGCCCAGGGAATCTGGCGCGGAAGACGCACATGAGTTCCACCTGCGGGCACCAACCCAAAACGCACTTCACCCAAACCAAAGGTGGCGTGCTCAGCAGCGATACGGATATCAGTGCCCTGCATAAACTCCATTCCACCCGCAATACAAAAACCATTAACGGCGGTGATTATTGGTTTGAACACATCGGAGAAAGGGCGCTTGGTATGGTCGCCATAACCGAGCTCTTCACCTGAGTTTAGTTTGGGAATGGCTTCGCCCAAATCCATACCTGAACAAAATGATTTATCACCAGTACCCGTCAGAATCGCGACCCACAGATCATCATCATTTTGAAAATCATCAAAGGCTGCATCCATCGCGGCTAACATTTCTTCGGTAAAGGAGTTCATTGCCTTCGGACGATTAACCGTCATGATGGCAATTTTCCCTTTCTTCTCGTATTTAAAGGTTTCTGGCATTTGTAAGGTCATGTTGATATTCCCGTAGGGTGCGGTTTCCGCACCAATGATATTAAAATGTACTTTTGGTGCGGGGGCCGCTTGTACCCTGTTTTAGGTGCACCCTACTTTATTTGATGCGACGAAAACGTGGCAGGGTGACTTCATCGGTCACCGCTTCGAAACACACCTCAACAGGCATATCAAAGTCCAGCGCTTCGGGTGGGCAGTCCACCATATTACTGAGCAGGCGAACGCCCTCTTCCATTTCAACCACAACAGGCGCCATCGGCACAGCATCCTCTGAAGCATCATAAAAGGCAGGATGCAAGGCACGGTTAACAACAACCCAGGTGTAAATTGTTCCTTTACCGCTGGATTTCACCCATTCCCAGTCAAAGGAATTACACTCGGCGCAAATCTCGCGTGGCACATGACGAAAGGTACCGCAGCTGGTACATTTTTGAAAATGCAGTTCTTCGTTTTTACAGAAATCGTAAAATTCTTTAGTTAGCCCATCCAGTCCGGGAAGGGGTTTATTGTAATCATTCATTCTTCCAATCCTCCCGTGTATTAGTTACGCAAAATAGCGATACTGCCATCGCCAAAATCACCCCAGCCGGTAACTACACCTAGCTCGGCATCTTTAATCTGGCGCTCACCTGCCTCACCACGTAACTGCTTAACTGATTCAACGATATGACTGAGACCCAAAACATGTGCTTCAGATAATAAACCACCGTGAGTGTTCACCGGCAGACCGCCACCCAACTCGATATTGCCATTTTCAACAAAAGGACCACCTTCACCACGATTACAGAAACCGGCTTCTTCGAGCTGCTGAATCACTTCAAAAGTAAAGCAATCGTAGATATTGGCAAAGTCGATATCTTCAGGTGTTACACCGGCCATTTTAAAGGCTTCGGGAGCGGCAATGGTGAGCCCCGTTTTATGGAAATCTTTACGGGTAGTAATTTCATCGGCAGGGTAAGGCTGCCCAGCCGCTGCGCCCATAATGTAGATTGGCTTTTTACCCAGGTCGCGAGCACGCTCTTCGGTGGTCACAATAAACGCTGCTGCACCATCGGTTTCCAGACAGCAGTCATTAATACGATAGGGATCTGCCAGCATGGGTGATGCCATGTATTGCTCAAGGGTCAGCGGTTTGCCGCACATTAAAGCACCCGGATTCAGTTGTGCGTGCTTGCGCATAGCAACTGCAACCGCGCCCATTTGCTCATGAGTGGTGCCGTATTCATGCATATGACGCCGGCACATCAATGCGTACCATTGCGGCGGCACGGTTAAACCTTGTGGCAAATAATAATCCCAGGCAATAGCACCGCCAGGAATAGAATTTTTATCGGTGGTAACTGTTTGACGAACTCGGGCACCTGAAAATCCGTTCCAGCCGCCAGGAATTAATACATTATTCGCCTGCCCGGTAGCCACTGCCATGGCAGCCATGCGCAATGAGGCAACCGGAGATGCGCCACCCATATGAAT
>JAUXDF010000221.1 GCA_030618505.1 Spongiibacteraceae bacterium
TTGTTATCGTTTATTGCAATAGCGTGTTTTGTCAGAATGCAGTCATGCGGGATTACCGGGATAATCCATTCAGCATAGATCAAAGTTTCAACAGTTTTTATGTTATCCATAATCTTGGTATTTGTTCTCTTTTTGAGCTGTTATATCTTGTCTTTCAAGTGGTTTTTTCAGGTCTCGACAAATTTGCGTAGCAAGTATAACGGGAAAAGAGATAAAAGGAGATGTTGCCCATGTCTTTGCTTATGCTGTTGCCCAAAAAACAGTCATTTAGTGCCTGTTTCTTGCCCTAACTAAGAGTTAGCTATGGCCTTGATCTGTGGTATCATTTCCGTTTTATTTTGTGCCTTGTTTTAGTCTCGCTTGTTGTGTGTAAATCACATATGAGGTTGGGGTGCAATAGCCGTATAAACAGTGGCGCAAATAGCGATATAAATAACAAAGGAATCACCAAACCGATATGGGTGAAATAACCAAAGATATTGTCCCGGTAAATATTGAAGATGAGCTTAAGCAGTCGTATCTCGATTATGCGATGAGTGTCATTGTTGGTCGCGCTTTGCCTGATGTGCGCGATGGGCTTAAACCGGTTCACCGCCGCATATTGTTTGCGATGAGTGAGCTGAACAACGACTGGAACAAAGCCTACAAAAAATCTGCCCGTGTTGTTGGTGATGTTATCGGTAAGTATCACCCCCACGGTGACTCTGCGGTTTACGATACCATAGTCCGTATGGCGCAGCCTTTTTCGATGCGTTATACCCTGGTTGATGGTCAGGGTAACTTCGGCTCACTTGACGGTGATTCCGCCGCTGCGATGCGTTATACCGAAATCCGCATGAAGAAAATCTCTCACGAGATGCTCGCTGATTTGGATAAGGAAACTGTTGATTTCGTCGATAACTACGACGGCACGGAAAGAATTCCCGACGTTATGCCCACCCGAGTTCCCTGTCTGCTGATAAATGGCTCGTCGGGTATTGCGGTGGGTATGGCGACTAATATACCTCCTCATAACTTGACTGAGGTGATGAACGGCTGCCTGGCATTGATTGAAAATCCTGATCTGACCATCGATGAGTTGATGGAGTATATTCCGGGCCCGGATTTTCCAACAGCGGGTATTATCAACGGTAAAGCTGGCATCTTGATGGCGTACCGTACCGGCCGTGGCCGTATCTATATGCGTGCCAGAGCCAATATTGAAGTGAATGAGAAGAATGGCAGAGAGACCATCATCATCACTGAAATCCCTTATCAGCTGAACAAGGCGCGTTTGATTGAAAAAATCGCCGAGCTGGTAAAAGATAAAAAGATTGAAGGTATTAGTGAGCTGCGCGACGAGTCCGGTAGGGATGTTCGTGTGGTAATAGAGTTGCGTCGTGGCGAAGTTGGTGAGGTTGTGTTGAATAACCTCTATGCGCAAACTCAGCTTGAAGGTGTTTTTGGTATTAATATTGTCGCCTTGGTTGATGGGCAGCCAAAGATACTGAATCTTAAAGAGTTGATCGAAGCTTTTATTCGCCATCGTCGTGAAGTGGTTACACGCCGGACGGTATATTTGCTGCGCAAGGCACGTGAGCGGGGGCATATACTGGAAGGTTTGGCGGTCGCGATTTCCAATATCGATACCATCATTGAATTGATTAAATCCTCTGCCAATACCGCCGAGGCCAAAGAAAAGCTTTCAGCCCGTGGATGGGCGCCCGGCGAAGTGATGGGTATGTTAGAGCGTGCCGGTGAGGAGGCCTGCCGGCCAGAAGATCTGCCGGTAGAGTTTGGTTTCCGCGAGGGAAATTATTACCTTTCTCCTGCTCAGGTCCAGGCGATCCTTGATCTGCGTTTGCAAAAACTGACCGGCTTAGAGCATGAAAAACTGCTTCAGGAATATCAGGAAAGACTGGAGCAGATTGCTGAGTTTCTGGAAATTCTAGGTAGTCCGGAGCGCTTAATGGAAGTAATTCGCGAAGAGCTGGAAGCAATTGTTGAAGAGTACGGCGATGAGCGTCGTACCGAAATTGTTTCTTCACGCCTGGATTTGACAGTAGAAGATCTTATTACTGAAGAAGATCGAGTAGTGACCATTTCCCATAATGGTTATGCAAAAACCCAGCCTTTGGATGTCTATCAATCCCAGCGCCGTGGTGGTATGGGTAAGTCTTCTTCAACGGTTAAAGACGAAGATTTTATTGAGCAGTTATTAATTGCCAGTACCCATGACACTATTCTCTGCTTTACCAATGTGGGTAAGGTTTATTGGTTAAAAGTCTATTTGATTCCTGTTGCCAGCCGAACGGCTCGTGGCAGACCGATGGTGAATTTATTGCCGTTGGAGGAGGGGGAGCGTATTACCTCTATTTTGCCGGTGCATGAATATCTGGATGATCACTTCATCTTTATGGCAACTGCCAATGGCACCGTTAAGAAAACGGCTATGAAAAATTTCTCCCGTCAGCGTAGTGTTGGTTTGCGTGCACTGGAGTTGGACGAGGGTGATGTGTTGGTCGGCACCGCCGTTACCAATGGTGATTGTGATGTGATGCTGTTTAGCACCTCTGGTAAATCGGTGCGCTTTAAAGAGGCTGCAGTCAGAGCAATGGGACGTACGGCACGTGGTGTGCGGGGTATTCGCCTTGAGCCAGAACATAAGGTGATTTCACTGATCATTCCCGCTGAAAACGGCCGCGTGTTAACCGCCAGTGAAAACGGTTATGGCAAGCGTACCGAGATTTCCGACTTCCCGACCAAGGGGCGTGGTGGCTCTGGCATTATCGCTATGTCAACCAGTGAGAGAAATGGTGCTTTGGTGGGAGCGGTGCAGGTCTTTGATGGCGATGAACTCATGCTGATTAGTGATCAGGGCACATTGGTTCGTACCCGCACTGATGAAGTTTCAGTGCTGAGTAGAAATACCCAGGGTGTACGTGTGATTCGTTTGAAAAAGGACGAGCATCTAGTGGGCGTTGAGCGTATTGACGAGCCGGAAGAGCAGCAGTATGAAGAGGATGATGACGAGTAGAATCAAGACGTGAGTTTAGGTCAAAAGATTGTAGGGTACACCCAAAAAGCGGGCATAAACGGCTCCCGCACCATTTACGCACATGACTTTCATTTTGGTGCGGGAGCCGCACCCTACAATGACTTAGCTTTCGCTTAAATTAATAGCATAAAAATTTAATCATTTGAGGTTGTTTAACACTATGGCACGAGTTCATAATTTTTGTGCGGGACCCGCCGCACTGCCGGAAGAAGTTTTAAAGCAGGCCTCCGAAGAGTTGCTCGACTGGCAGGGCAGTGGTTTATCCATTATGGAAATGAGCCACCGTAGTGCAGAGATTGTTTCTGTCGTTGAAAAAGCTGAAAGTGATTTTCGTGAGTTGATGAATATCTCCGACGATTACGCCGTGCTGTTTTTGCAGGGCGGTGCCAGTACTCAGTTTTCAGCAGTACCTTTAAACTTGCTCGGCGATAAAACAACAGCTGATTACGTTAATACCGGGCAGTGGTCCAAAAAGGCGATTAAAGAAGCCAAGCGCTACTGTGACGTTAATGTTGTAGCTTCTTCAGAAGGGGATAATTTTACCAATATCCCTGCTTTTGATAGCTGGCAGTTAAATAAAGAGGCGGCCTATCTGCATTACACGCCCAATGAAACCATTGGTGGTGTTGAGTTTTTCTGGACACCGGAAGTTGATGTGCCAGTGGTTGCCGATATGTCGTCGACCATATTATCTCGTCCGATTGATGTTAATCAGTTTGGGCTTATCTACGCAGGCGCACAAAAGAATATAGGCCCTGCGGGCTTGACTATTGTTATCGTTCGCAAAGACTTGATGGGTAAAGCACAATCAATGACTCCCACGATGCTTGATTATCAAACCATGGCGGACAACGATTCCATGTATAACACGCCACCAACCTATTCTATTTACCTGGCCGGCTTGGTGTTTGCCTGGTTAAAAGAGAAGGGTGGCTTGGCTGCGATGGAAAAATTTAATCGCGCCAAGGCTGGGCGTCTTTATCAATACATCGATGACAGCGCTTTTTATGCTAACCCCGTGGCCCTCGATAGCCGTTCATTGATGAATGTGCCATTTACCTTGGCCGATGACAGTCTGGACAAAACCTTTCTGAAAGAGGCTGATGCGGCGGGCTTGTTGAACCTGAAAGGGCATCGATCCGTCGGTGGCATGCGCGCTAGTATTTATAATGCCGTAAGTGATCAGGCCTTAGATGATCTGATTAGTTTTATGAAAAATTTCGAGAAAAATCGGGCATAAGTTTAATGGCGGGTACCGAAAAGGAGCTGGCTAAGCTTCGAGAAGAGATTGACGGCATTGATCAGGAAATCCAAAGCCTGATTAATCAGCGGGCGGGTTGTGCCCAGCGGGTAGCCGATGCCAAACTGAGCGAGATTCAGGCGCTTGATGGCGATGGAACAGCAGCAGAAGATGTGCTGTTTTATCGCCCCGAGCGTGAAGCACAAGTGCTTCGACGGGTGATGGAGCGAAACAGCGGTCCGCTGGATGCGGAGGCAATGGCACATATTTTTCGCGAAATTATGTCCGCCTGCCTCGCGCTGGAAAAACCCATGCAGGTTGCCTATCTAGGCCCTGAAGGTACCTTTACCCAAGCGGCAGCGATCAAACATTTTGGTCATGCGGTGATATGCCAAAGCCAGGTCACCATCGATGCGGTGTTCTCCCAGGTGGAAGCCGGGCTTGCCAATTATGGTGTGGTGCCGGTAGAAAATTCTACCGAAGGTATGGTGACTCATACACTTGACAATTTTATTGAATCCTCACTAAATATTTGTGGTGAAGTTGAGCTGCCGATTCATCTGCATTTGCTGATTAATAAAAACAGCAGTGCTGATAAAATCAAAAAGATCTGCGCTCATCAGCAGGCGCTTGGGCAGTGCCGTACCTGGCTAGATAAGAACTGGCCGAATGCAGAGCGGATAGCCGTGAGCAGTAATGGCGAGGGCGCGCGTCTGGCGGAGCTTTCCGACGATGTGGCGGCGGTGGCCGGTGATATGGCGGCGGATCTTTACAAGATTGAAAAACTTTCCGAGAATATCCAGGATTTCTCCAATAACACCACTCGCTTTCTGATTATTGGTCGTGAGCAGGTGAGTTCTAGTGGTGAGGATAAAACATCCATTATTGTTTCCTCTCACAATAAACCGGGAGCCTTGTTTCGCTTGCTTGAGCCCTTTCATCGAGAGGGGATTATGTTAACGCGTATCGATACGCGTCCGTCTCGCTCGGATACCTGGGCTTATTTGTTTTTTATCGAGTTTGAAGGGCATCAGCAGGATGAGGCGGTTGCGCGTGTTTTACTTGAGCTTGAAGAGCAATCGATTTTGTTAAAACCTTTGGGGTCTTATCCAAAAGCGGTGTTGTGATTTATTCAGGTATCATCTTTTAAGGCTGCCTTCAGGAGACAGTAAGTGAGTTGTGATTTTATTGCCCTGGCAAACACCGGTGTGCAGGGCCTGCATCCTTATCAGGCTGGCAAACCTATTGAAGAGTTGCAGCGTGAGCTGGGTTTGTCCCGTGTAGTGAAACTGGCCAGTAATGAAAACCCGCTTGGTCCGAGTGAAAAAGTGTTGGAGGTCTGTCGGCAGGCCGCCAGTGATCTTACCCGTTATCCCGATAGTAGTGGTTTTGCGTTAAAAACCAATTTGTCAGAGCGCCTCGGTGTGGCTGTTGAGCAGCTTACTTTGGGTAATGGCTCCAATGATATTCTTGATTTGATTGCACGGGTTTTTCTTTCTGAAGGTCGCTCGGCCGTTTATTCGCAATATGCCTTTATTGTCTATCCCATTGCGGTTAAAGCCTGCGGAGG
>JAUXDF010000132.1 GCA_030618505.1 Spongiibacteraceae bacterium
TAGCCATCAACATGATACCAACACCGGAGGGCACCAGGGCAACGATATTACCGGGCTGGGCGAAACCGAGGGTATCATTTTTCCAGAGAACATTATCAAACAAGTGAGTGCCTTGGCCGCCTTTACGAATCAAACCAGGCAAATCAAACACCAATAGGCCGGCAGTATTGTAGGCCGCCCAGTTATCATATACATCAGCATCCCTTGAGTTTTCTATCTCAATGCCCGCGACGTTGTACATAGCGCTATTGCGACGCACAATAATGTTGATCGATTGACCAACATAAATACCGGCATCAGAGGCACCGATGGCTATACTGTCCTCTATTAGCACGTTATCACTCAGAACGGGGTATAAACCATAACCACCGTTGTTAGTGTTACCTCGACTAGTCCACTCAACGCGTACACGGCGTATGATTACACCGTCAGCGCCTTCGACACGAATACCGTCTCCAGCGGGGTTAACTACCGCTAAATCCTGTACCGTAAAGTGATTTCCCAGCGCCAGAATACCCTGAGCACCCGTTTCCTGATCACCAAAATCCAGTATGGTGCTGTTCAGACCAGCTCCAGCTAGAGTGATGTGCGAGGTATTAATGATAAACTCATCACTAAACTTGTGCGTTCCAGCAGGAAACACAATAGTGGTGCCTGGCAAAGCACTGAGTGCAGCATTTTGCGCCTGAAACTCAATGTCTGTACCTGGAGTCAAAAAGACCACATTGGGACCAGGAGCTATGAATGCCGGCTGATATATAGTTGACGTATCAAAGGGTTTCGCTGGCTTGGGCATAGGCGGCTCAGGTGCCTGGCAACCGGCGCCGAGTGCAGCAAGACATATCGTCAATATGGAACTGGAAGCGATCGTACGCCAGGTTAAACGCTGTAACCTCCGCGCCGGCCTCTTTAATATTAATTTTTGCATGGTTATTTCCTTTAGTTGTTATAATTAACCGATTTTGTATATGGATTAGGTATTACTTTTTGTTCTCCTCTCGCTCCAGTACAGATGTGCGATATATCACTTGCAGTGATATTTAGGCTCCATTCTCAACATCGCTAAAACAAAAAGATGCTGCGTAATTTATACGGCCTTTTTGTGTTTCCTGACAGTAAAAACTTGACCTGAAACATGAAAAATACGACGAAAAGCTGAAATTCGCAGGTTTTAAAGAAATACGTCAGGGTTATTTTCACACTAAATGCGGATTATGATGGCCGGGCACGCGAGGTGACAAATGTCATCCCGTGTAATCTTCAGCTATTTCCTAGCTGCTTGCGGCGATATTCCGAGGGGGTAAGCTGATAGGTTTCTTTAAAGGATTTATTAAAAGAGCTGAGTGAGCGATAACCAACACCTAGAGCAATACTGAGCACTGGCAGCCGTTTCTCGCCAGGATCTGAGAGGCGCTGCGCTGCTTCTTCGATACGGTAACGGCCGATAAAATCACTGAAGTTACGGTAGCCCAGCTCACCGTTAATTAATAACCTCAGCCGGTATTCTGGCATTAGCATCTGTTTTGCAAGCTCACTAATTGTAAGGCCATTTTTGCGGTAGATTTTCTCCTCTTCCATTAATTGCCTTAACTGCATCACTAGCATTTGTACACTTTCATCGTCTACCAGGTCCTGGGCAGCACTATCCTCAGCTGCCATATCGGCTTTTTTTGATGAATCCGGTGCTGGGTCACTTTCACCTTCCGAATAGCCGAAAAGCGGTAATTTTTGCCAGCTTAATAACTGAACATTAAAGTACAGCAGAAATAAGCCCAGCAATATGTACTGCACATCCACCATCCAGAGTAAGTCCATATTAAAAACATAGCGCGTAGAGATGATCAGGCAAATAAATATCCCTGCAAATAGAATCAGGCTTTGACCAATGCGCCGTCGCAGTGGAATCAGATCCATTTTCCAGTTACGAATAATGATACTAAGGCCGTGGCCGACCAGAAACAGCTCCAGCACCTGGGGTAATTTAACCAATAAGGTATAGGCGATCTCGGGAGGAGCGCCAAAGGCACCATAGATATTGGCGCACAGAGGCAACAAGGACATCATAAACACTAATGCTATTTGCCAGATTTTCAGCCGGCAATGATCATCAAAAAGCGCATAACACAGCAGCCAGAACATGCCAGCCACGGCGGTTTGAAAAAATGATAATAGCCAGGTGATATAAAAAGGTACCAGTGAACGGCTCAACTGCAGCAATAAATCCGAGGCAACACAGAGTAAAAGCAGGGAAAAAATCCACTCCGCTGAGCTCTTTCTTCCAGCCTTCGCCAACAATATTAAAATTAAAGCAATTTGCGATAGCCCGAAAAAAATACTTGCCAGCTGCAGCATTGGTTACGCCCCTTATATCTTAGCAAGCAAGCCTTAATGATAGTGAAGTGGTTTAATATCTCCCCGAACGTTAACAAAGCGTTAACAATTGAACCACCCTTCTTTTGCCAATGCGTGGATTAAGCCTTAGTCATATACGGCAAAACCGATGAGAACATCATTCATCATCTAAGGCAGTAGGCTCAAGCGCCAACCAGCCATTTAACACCCGGCATAAATCCTTAATACCGTCTTTCTTAAGAGAAGAAAACAGCTGCACCGTGGCCTCACAGCCAGCATCAGCCAATTGTTTACGTACGCTTAGCAGCTGGCTTTTACCTGGCCCTCGCTTAAACTTATCAGCCTTGGTTAACAGAATGTGAACTGGCATTTCGCGCGCCTGCGCCCAATCGAGCATCATCCTATCAAACTCCTGCAGCGGACGGCGAATATCCATTACCAGCACCAAACCCTTTAAACTTCGGCGCTGACGCAGATATTTATCCATACTCTTTTGCCAGCGCAATTTAAGCTCAATGGGTACTTTGGCAAAACCATAACCCGGCAAATCTACTAGGCGCTGCTGCTCTGTGAGTGAGAAAAAATTTAACAGCTGGGTTCTACCCGGCGTTTTACTGGTTCTTGCCAGCTTCTTTATTCCCGTTAAGGTATTGATAGCACTAGATTTTCCAGCATTTGATCGCCCAGCAAAGGCCACTTCTGCACCTTCATCTTCCGGGCACTGGGACAGCTTGCTGGCACTGGTTAAAAACAGCGCCTGATTAAAATTGAGGGTATTAGTATTCATATTCCTGGCAATGTAGGGGACAAAAGACTGATTTTATCCGGTATTTACTTTCCCAAATTAGGGGTGTCGTTTATAATGCCGCCGTTTTTTCACTTAAATAAGTGTAACATGCTGAATGAAAGGACATCGTGCTCACCATTGTATGGCGCGCTATGATGACTTGGCATAGATGGCAAATAACAATTAAAGAGGCGACCCATGAAGAAAATTATCATTGCTGCAGCGGTTATGGCTGCAAGTGTATCAGTACAGGCCCGTGATGCGGCAGAGATTTATACTAAAACTTGTACTGTCTGTCACGAGACCGGTGCTGCCAACGCACCCAAGCGCGGCGATGCTGCGGCCTGGAAACCACGCTTGGAAAAAGGCAACGACGTATTGATGGCCAGCATTAACAACGGCCTCAACGCCATGCCTCCTAAAGGTATGTGTTTCGACTGTACTGCAGACGAATTCAAAGCCCTGATCGAGTATATGGCTAAGTAATTTCTTTGATTAACTGGTATAAGTAATGAAAAAGCTACTCCTATCTGGATTGATGGCACTGGCGGCCAGTGGTATGACCCTGGCGGACGGAGACCCCGCTGCAGGACAAACCAAGGCGGCCATGTGTGGTGCATGCCATGGCATGGACGGCAACAGCCCCGCTCCAACCTTCCCTAAACTGGCAGGGCAGAATGCTCGCTATCTGCTTAAGCAAATGCAGGACATCAAAAGCGGCAGTCGTCCTGTTGCCATGATGGCCGGCCAGCTGGACAGTGCCTCTGACCAGGATATGGCGGATATTGCCGCTTATTATGCTGGCCAAACCATTAGCTCAGGCGCGGGCAATGAAGCAGTGCTGGCAAAAGGGGAAAGCGTCTATCGTGCTGGCGTCAAGGAACGAGGATTAGCAGCCTGTACAGGCTGCCATTCGCCAGACGGGCTTGGCAATGCTGCTGCAGGGTACCCCTCACTAGCAGGTCAACATGCCGCCTATATCGCCACTCAGCTCAAGGCTTTTCGCCTCGGTGCCGAGGATGAGAACGCCGGGCGTCATAATGACGGCGAAACTCGTATTATGCGCGAAATTGCCTTTCGTCTCAGTGACAAGGAAATTGAAGCTGTTGCTGACTTTATTTCAAGCTTGAAATAAAATCGACCAACAGTTAAAAAAAGGTGGCTCGGCCACCTTTTTTTTTGCTTAAATAGCGACTGACGTTTTTAGCTGAGATTTCTCAAAGGGCGCAACTCAGATAAAGCCCGACCACCCACTTCCCTGTGGCACTTTTTTGCCAATACGGGGACTAAGTAACGCATTTACATAAAAAATGGAGCTTGGTATGTTGAAAGTCCTACGTAATATCCTGTTAGTTTGTTTATTTTCCCCTGCAATCGTGATGGCCGAAGACTATGTTGCCGGCCAACACTACCAGGTACTGGCAAACCCCGTACCCACCCTGAATGCAGATAAAATCGAAGTGGTAGAACTTTTTTGGTATGGCTGCCCACATTGCTTTAAGTTTGAGCCTTTGCTGGACAAGTGGAGTGCTACACTCGCCGATGATGTAGATTTCTCTCACTCCCCGGCGATGTGGAATGAGCGCATGACTACCCACGCAAAAATCTTTTACACCGCAGAGGTCTTAGGCGTGCAGGACAAGGCCCACAATGCTGTTTTCACTACCATGAATGTTGAGAATAAAAAACTCCTTGATGAAGACGAGATTGCCGCCTTATTTGCAACCTTCGGGGTAAGCAAAAAGGATTTCAGTAAAGCATTTAACTCTTTTGGCGTTAGTAGCAGTACCCGCCAGGCCGATGCCAGAGCCAGAGGCTATAAAATCACCGGTACACCAGAGATGGTGGTTAACGGTAAATACCGCATCTCGGGAAGTACTGCCGGTAGTCAGGCAAAGATGCTGGACGTGGCTAACTACTTAATTGAAAAAGAACGTCAGGCAAAAAAATAAGGCCTTCAGGGGGCCTGCAGTCAGCAGGCCTCCTTTTGATCTTCTCACTCTCTCTCCTTCCCCCCCCACTACGACCTCCCTCTCCTTCGGCAGAACTCTCAGGCACAATCTATACTGGTCTAGACATCATGTCGGATTTAACACTGCTCTACTGTGGAAAAGCATAAATTAGCCAGGATCTCGCCTATGAATCACAATGAGGACAAATGGAAGGAAAAGTATCTCGACACACTCGATGCACTAGAGCAGCAGCAACAGCAAAGCGGTGAACAGCAGGCGCTATTACAGCGCGCATTAGCCAAGGTCAGTGTCGCAGCCCAAGGCCAGGATGCCACACTTGATGAGCACCTTGAGCAGCTGCGCAGTTTACTGCGTGATTCAAAACCATCAAATGCCACCCGCATGTCAGCCCTGATCAACCAGCTTGAGCAGCGCACCATGAAGCTGGATGACATCCGCCAGCAACGCACCACGCAGATGATGCGGGCTCTGCTCGACATGGTTGGTGAACTGCAGGCGATCGCCCCCAGTCGTGAGCTGAGCAAACAACTGAATAAATTTGCCAGGGAGTTAGCTAAACAGTTTGATGACTTGACGCAGCGGACAGCACTTATCGGACAACTTCATAAGCACCAGAAAAATGTTCTCGCAGGATTAGCAGGAGGAGAGCTGCCACAAAAAGGGTTTTTCGAGCGACTATTAGGTAACAAACCAGCCACCGCATCGACAAACGACAGTGACGATGAAGCGGCTCTTGGCACTTCAGCACAGGACTCGGACAAGAGCACCAAAGAAGAAATCGTTTTTCAAGAAACCCAGGACATTACTCCCGGGTTTGCAAAGATATCTGAGCAAGTTGTCAGTCTGTTAACTGCGTTACTCGATAAAATTGATATCCCCAAACACGCCCAACAACAAGCCCGGCAACTGCGCAAACAACTGCTGAGCGACCTCAACTGGTATGAATTAATTCCTACCCTTGAAAACCTCAGTGCGGTCGTATTATCAGCATTGGATCGAGATCAGAAAGAGTTTGAAGTCTTTTTAAAATCTCTCGATAAGCGCCTGCAGGAAGTACAGAGTTTTTTATCCTCTGCACAGAATGCTCAGCAAGACGCTTTAACGCAAAGCCGTAACTTCGATGAAGTGGTTCGCGATCAGGTCAGCAACCTTAACCATGATGTTGAACAGGCAGATAACCTGGAATCCCTTAAAAGTTCGGTAAGAAGCAACCTGGAATCCATTGTTGCCTCTCTCGATCAGTTTCGCGACGCTCAGCAAGGCAACGAGTTTTCCATCACTGACCAGCTTAGTGCGCTGGTGGATCGAGTCGCCAATATGGAGCAGGAGTCAGAGTTAGCACGTTTTAGCCTGGAGGAGCAACGTCAACGTATGATGCTGGATAACCTGACCCAGCTACCCAACCGGGAAGCCTACCAACAGCGACTGGAACAGGAGTATGCACGCTGGAAGCGATACCAGCGGCCCTTAACACTGGTCATTGGGGACGTTGACCTGTTTAAATCTGTTAATGATAACTACGGCCACTTATCCGGCGACAAAGTATTAAAAGTTATTGCCAAGACCCTGGCTACACGCTTGCGAAAAACCGACTTTGTTGCACGCTTTGGTGGTGAAGAGTTCGTCATACTGATGCCAGAGACTTCTGCCGATCAGGCGCTGGTAACCATCGAAGCCCTTAGGGAGGCGATATCCCAATGTCCTTTTCACTTTCATGATAAGCCGGTCAGTCTTACCATGTCCTTTGGGCTGTCAGAGTATGCTCAGCAGGACACATCAGAGCAGGTGTTTGAGCGGGCAGACAAGGCCCTCTACGAGGCCAAGGATGCCGGCAGAAACTGCTGCCGGATAGCGGTAATCGAGGATCCGCCAAGCGAAAATTAGACTCAGGGCGAAAGACTCTCACCGCTTACATGCGAAACTTGGCATTTGCGTTTAGCGGAATATGCTCCATATTTTTAATGCGGTTACTTCCTGCAGAAACCGTACACACCACCTGGTATTCCAATATATTCTGGCGTTTTTTGAGACTCAGTCGAAAAAACACCAAATTGACATTTCGTGAGATATCGTAGCGACTGGATAGGTCATCAAAGGTTTTGGTGTAAATCGACTCGCCATGGGCATCAATCAGTTTTTGCTCACAGGCCGGTAAAGCTTGTCCGAGCTGATAATAAGCACCGGACCTCTCTCTGCCTTCACCACTTTGACCAAAAAGAGGGATTTTCAGATAGAACACCGAAGCGGTGATGGTAACAGAGATAAGTACGATAACCCCCGCAGCAATGGATAGAATGATAAGTTCTTTTTTGGTCACAAGCTGGTCCATAATCTAAGCTAGCACCTAAGTGTAGCCGAGCTTGCCATATGGCGTTAATTATTCGAGGTATGGAATATAAACACCTGCCGCTAACACCCAAATAGCATAAGAAACTTGAAATCGGTCAAAAAAATGCATTAAAAATTCGCAAAACCAAAACCACTTGTCTATCATGATTGCCAACTATAAAAAAAAGAAACGTGGACAGGCACTCAAGCAGTGTGATTACTGAGCCAGTTTCTGCTAGCCAAGCATTACATATGTAGTAAATAGAGGTGAAAAGTTGTGAGCGAAGAAAAAGCAGTAACCACGGAGCAGGTAGATACCATCGAAGATCTACTCGAAGAACGCAAAACCAAAAATGATCGCCGCTTTGTCTCCGAGCATGACAATGATTTTGACCCAAGTCGGATCGTAGCCATGTCGTTCTGT
>JAUXDF010000191.1 GCA_030618505.1 Spongiibacteraceae bacterium
GAGAAATTCTGAGCGGCAGCTATTCCGTTATATTTTGAAAAACCTTGATGTTTTGGCGGTCTGCTTACTTAGAGAATTCAAGAAAAAACCTTCAGTGCTCCAATGACAGCAAATGGCACAAAGTTGCCTGTCGCGGTGTTCATTTTCACAGCATGCACTTTATGCAATAAATTGTGGATTTGGACACTAATTACGATCAAATGAGATATATGTAATCTCATAAAGTGCCGAACAACTTAAATATCAATGATGAATGACACATTATGTGTTAAACAACAGCGTCACTGGCCGTAGGGTGCGGCCCCCGTACCAATATTTATCTAACGGTGCGGAAGCCGCACCCTACGAACCGTTTGCACCGCCTCGACAGGACTCCTCCGGTAATGCAAACTCAATCGTCATATGCGCAAAACCAACTCGTTCCCTCGCTCCTGCGTGGGAACCAGCGTCAAATACCCGAAAATCACAGCACCGTGTTAAACCGCACTATCGATTGCCTTACAAATAGCCTCTTCCACCTCTTCGGCAACACTCGATAACTGCGCTGAATCCGAAAGCTGCGCCAACATAGCCTTTGGGCTCAGCATACCAATATAGGTTCCACCCGCCTTCTCATACACCGAAACACGACAAGGCAAAGCCATATTCAAATCCATATCTTCGGCGAGCACCTTGGCAGCCTGATGTGGATCACACACTTCCAGGACCTGGCACTGATATTCAAAAGGCACGCCTTTTTTATTCAGCGTTTCATAAAGATTATGAATATGCAGCACACCAAACTTTTGCTCCGCTATCGCTGCCTGCAAATCCTCAACAGCCTGAGCCACACTTTTCTGAGTTTCTTTAATATATTTCACAACAACACTCCCTCGTATTTTTCACATTAAATATAATGCCCTTTGATTTTCAGTTTAGCAAACCCCCAGCCCACAAAACACGCCAAGATAAGGCAGGCGGGGTAGACTAGTTAGGCGCCTATGAGTTTTAGCGAGTACGGGACTCATTTTGGATAAAGGAAGCGGGGAAAACACGTCTTTTTGTGTTTTCACGAGCGACCGCCAAAATGAGTGTCGCACGCAGCGTTAATAAACTCATCGAAGCCCGACTAGTCTACCCCGCCTGCCAGCCACACTTTTCAAATCGCCACTATCTCATCTCAGCGAGTTTCCCTTTAGAAAACGCCGCAAACAGCACCGGCAACACAAACAGCGTCAAAAACGTCGCCGTCACCAGCCCCCCCACAATAACCGTCGCCAAAGGCCGCTGAATTTCCGAGCCCACCCCATCAGACAAAATCATCGGCATCAAACCCAAAGCCGAGGTAATCGCCGTCATCAACACAGGCCTCAAGCGCGACACAGCCCCCTCAAAAACAGCCTCCTCCAGCGACTCCCGACCAAACTCAATGCGCAAATTAATCGCCTCAACCATCACCACCCCATTAAGCACAGCCACACCAAACAGCGTAATAAACCCAATCGAACTCGGCACCGACAAATACTGCCCGGAAACAAACAGCGCAACAATGCCACCAATCATCGCCAGCGGTAAATTCATCAAAATCAGCAAAGCCTGTCCCACCGACTGAAAGGTAAAATACAAAATCAGCCCAATCAAACTAATCGACAAAGGCACCACAATCATCAAACGCTGCTGTGCACGCTGCTGGTTTTCAAACTGCCCGCCAATATCCACCGAATAACCCGCGGGCAAATCCACTTTCTCCTTAATGACCTGCTGAATATCAGCCACCACACTGCCCATATCACGACCCTGAACATTCGCCTGAATTACAACACGACGCTGCACATCATCACGTCGTACCTGCGGAGGCCCTGAATCAATAACAATGTCTGCCACATCACCCAAACGCACCCAGGCACCCGCAGGCGATTGCAAGCGCAAATCAGCTATACGCTGCCGATCTGATCGATATTCCTTAGCCAATCGCACGTAAATATCATAACGCTCATTACCATTAATGATCTGACCCGCCTCAACGCCGCCCAAACCATCACGCACCACCGCCATCACATCCCCGACCGACAAGCCATAACGAGAAAGCTGGCGTCTATTCGGTTTAATCACCAATTGCGATTCACCAACAATTTGCTCCATCGCAACATCGCGAGCACCCTCAACACTTTGAACCGCCAGCTCAATCTCCTGACCTTTTTTTGCGAGGACATCAAGATCAGGGCCGAACAACTTAATCGCCAACTGCGCCTTTACACCCGACAACAGCTCATCAACTCGCGTTGCAATCGGCTGAGAAAAATTCAGCAATAAGCCGGGGAACTGCTCCAGCTTCTCCTCCATCAAACCCTGCAGTGCAATACGACTGGAGGCACTCGTCCATTCTTCAAGGGGTTTAAGACCAATATAAATTTCGATGTTATTAACCGGTTCCGGATCACCACCGATTTCCGCCCGTCCTATTCGACTAGCCGCATAAGTAACCTCGGGAAATTCCATCAACAAATTTTCCAGTTTGGGCGCAACATCAAGAGCTGTTTCCAGACTCGAAGACGGAGCCAGAGTCGCGCGCAAATTAATAGTCCCCTCCTCAAGTTCAGGAACAAATTCCGTGCCTAAATAAGGAATCAACATCAAAGCGGCGACCAACAAAATACCCGCACCACCCAAGACCCAGGGTTTTTGCCCCATCGCTTTATCCAGAGCGCTGCGATAAAGAGCCTCAAGAAAGGACACCAGCGGACTGGGTTTAACCCTAACCCCACTTTGAAAAAAATAACTGGCCAAGGCCGGCACCACAATAAGAGAAACAGCCAGAGATGCCGCCATCGCGATCATAATGCTCACCGCCATGGGTTGAAACAACTTGCCCTCAACCCCCTCAAGACTAAACAGCGGAGCGAACACCACCATAATAATGGTGACCGCGAAAAATACCGGCTTAGCAACCTCTTTAGCGGCTTCCTGAATACGCAATCCAACCGCCCTATCCTGCCCAGTATTGTGTGGATCTTCATCTTCCTTTGGCAAATTCCTGGCATTTTCAGCATCATGTCGTTGATCAGGGTGACTCAGATGTTTAAAAATATTTTCCATCATTACCACTGCGCCATCGACCATCATACCGATGGCAACAGCCAAGCCACCGAGGGACATCAAGTTAGCTGACAAACCGTTATAGGCCATAATAGTCAGCGCCATACCCACCGACAAAGGAATAGAGATCAACACCAACAGCACTGCCCGCACATTCAGCAGGAACAACACCAATACGATAACAATAAAAACAAAAGCTTCGATTAAAGCCTTGGCAACGGTATTCACCGCATTTTCAATCAAGTCCGCCTGATCGTAGATCGGCTCAAAGCGCACACCTTTCGGAAGAGCTTGTTGGATAAGTTCAATACGATCATTAATACCATCGATCGTAACTTTGGTATTCGCCCCCATTCGCTTTAAGATAATACCGGAGACTACTTCGCCGAGATTTTCCACCTCACCATTTTCACCGCGCCGTGTCATGGTGACAGCACCCTGGCGAATTTCACTGCCAAATTCAACGCTGGCAACATCGGAAATTCTAACCACAGTACCGTCAACGGTTTTCAAGGGGATTTGGCGCAACTCATCAAGCCCTTGCTGATTCGAGCTGAGCCATCCGGTGCCTCGTATTACCAATTGCTCCTGCCCCCGATTCATATACCAGCCACCGGCATTGCTGTTGTTATCTTCCAACGCCTCGACCACCTGGCGCTGACTTAACTGATAGGCCAGCAAACGCGAAGGGTTGAGATTCACCTGGTATTGACGCACATCCCCGCCGAAAGACAAGACTTCGGTCACACCGTCCACTGGCATCAGCAACAGTTTAACCACCCAGTCATTCAAGCTGCGTAGGGCCATTACGTCATAACCCGAATCAGCTTCAGCCAATAGCAGGTATTGGTAAATTTGCCCAAGCCCAGAAGTATTAGGTCCAATTTCCGGCGTGCCTACGCCGTCAGGAATAAGCTCTTTGGCTGATTGCAGACGCTCAAAAACCAGTTGGCGAGCAAAATAGATATCAGTGCCTTCCTTAAAGACAACCGTAATACCGGACAGGCCAGTTTTGGAAATTGAGCGCACCTCCTCCACATCAGGCAGTGCATACATTACCGCTTCAATGGGAAAGGTAATCAGCTGCTCCACCTCCTCAGAGGCCAGCCCCGGCGCTTCCGTATTAATAGATACCTGCACATTGGTAACATCGGGGAAAGCATCCAGGCTCAGGCGTGGAATAAAATAAAAAGCTGATGCCGTCAGCGCCAGCAGGGCAATCACCACCAATAAACGGTTGGCAACTGACCAGTCGATCAAACGATTTAACATGTATTTGTCCTATAGATTGTTGGGGCTGACAAACAGACCTTCCGCCCATCTAATGTGTATGCGGATCAAGGCTAGTGGTTATGTGGATCAAAACCACCTTTGGCAATTTGTGAGGCGACAAAAAAAGCCCCTTCCATAACAACGCGGCTACCCGGGGCTATACCCTCAATCTCTCGCCACTTGCCAAGCGAACGCCGAAGTTCGATTTCCTGAGCTTTAAACTGACCGGGTTCAACTTCAACAAACACCGTCCAGTCACCATCAACTCCACGCATCAAGGCTGATTCAGGCACAGCCAGCACCGGCGTTTTTGTAGCAAAAGAGAAATACACATCGGCAAATAAACCGGGGTGTAAACGATGACTGTCGTTGTCTACCAACAAGCGCACTACACGCGTGCGGGTCAAAGGGTCGATAGTGTGCGCCTCCTGGGTGACCTGGGCGGCAAACAGCTCAGTACCCACTTTAACCTGAGCCTGAGTACCAGCGGGCAATTCCAGCTGTTCAGTAGGTGCCATGCGCGCCTCCACCCATAGCTCATGCTCATCAGCTAATTCAATCAAAGCCTCACCGGACTCTACTCGTTGCCCCTGATGAAAATCATCAGACAATACCGCACCAGCAATGGCAGCGATCAGTGAGTATTCACCGAGTACCTGAGAATTTTTCGGCGACTGAATAGCATCTTCAGATAATCCATAGGCCAACAAACGGGCATAGGCCGCATCGTAGTCTGCCTTAGCCGTAACAAAGCGTTTGTCGCCCACAGCTTTACGGCCTAATTGTTTTACTCGCTGCCATTCTGAGCCGGCAACACGATAGGCCGCCTGGGCATCAGCTACCGTTTCACTGAATAAGGTCACTAGCGGCTGCCCCTTTTCCACATGATCCCCCAGCGCCACATGACGACGCAGCACCACTGAGTCAACCCGCGGAGATACCAGGTAACTGGTATAACCATTGGCTTTAATTTCACCCGGTGCATAGACTTGATAATCCATCGCGCGAGCCTTGAGCGTAAGCACTTTGATATTGGCAAGTGCTGTTTGTATAGGCGAAAGCGCTACGCCTTCCGTTTCATCTTCATGAGCACCTTCATGACCATGGGCGCCATCTTCCTCATCGTGTGTTTCACCGTCGCCGTGCTCGTCATGATCAGAGTGATCTTCAATTGCACCGGATTGCTTATTTTCTTGATGCTCATGTCCCGATTCAGCGAAGACATTGCTAGCCGTACTCGACATCAGGATAGTCAGAATAATAAGTTTTAATGTTTGATTCATAATAGTTAACCTAAAAATTTGTTATCGCGTTAGCTGCGACAAAGCCGCATTAATTTGTCCGGTTTGTAATAGCCATTCGATGCCAGATAACTGAAATTGCGTACGCAGCTCAATACCCGCGATTAGCCCCTCAGTGCGCTGCTGCATAGCAAGCAAATATTCTGTGGTACTTAAATCACCGTTGCGCCACTGTTTTTCCAAAAGATTGCCGCTACGTTCATCACGCCCCTGCATCAAACTTTGCCAGCGCTCATAACGTTGTTGATATTCCAGTGAGGCGGCCTGACTCGCCTCGATAGCAAACTGTTGTTTGCGCCTGATTGAACGGTATCGTGCCTCCGCAGAAAGAGCCAGCTGCCTGGCCGCTTGCTTTTCGCTGTTAAAGTTATTGCGAATATTCAAGGGGATGGAAAAATTTAATGCCACCACGTTTTCGTCGGCATCCTTGCCTGCACTAAAACCCAATGTCGGCTCAGCCTTGCCTTCACGAATCACCAGGTCTGCCGCCTGCTGTTTAACATCCCATTCAGCACGCGCGGCAACCACAGCGGGGTGCGACTCCAGCCACTGCGCTGCTTGCTCGGGAACATTCGCAAGAGTGAGATTATCAAAAAAACTCTCGGGGATTTGGTTTGATGCCAAAGACCAGTCTGGTAACAACTCGCGTAAACGTGCCTCCACCCGCCTAAGCTGAGCGAGCGCCTGAGCCGTTTCATTCAATTTTTGCGACAAGCTTAAAAAGGCCAGTTCGGCATCCACCTGTCCGAGATCCCCCGCTCGTTGACGCTCACCCACCAGATCCAGCAAAACATCCAGTTG
>JAUXDF010000291.1 GCA_030618505.1 Spongiibacteraceae bacterium
CCAGAGCCACAAGATGTCCGCCACTATCATCAAATTGCGCCTGATACAAAACCTCGCCTTGCAATGCTGCCGTCGTATCAGTAAGTGCCGTCGACCTGCCAAAACGATGACTCGAAAAACGACTGGCAAGCGTATTCAAATCAGTTTCCAGAGTATCTGAATTTATGGCATCAATAAATTTTCCACGGCTAGCTGTTGCCACACGCTCAAGATCCGCTTCACCCAATGAGACAACATGAGTCACCATATGCTGCCAGCTTGCCGGATCGTTACGCTGATCCCAATAGGATGCTGTATCATCCTGGTGATTCTGCGAATAAAGTGGAGGCACATTATTTTCCAGATCTGCTCGAAGGTCACTTGCCCAGTAATACAAAGAAAGATTTTCAAGCGCCGCTGTCTCTTCTCCAGCAGCTTGGTTGCGCCCCTCTGGACGGTAGACTCTACCATCTGGCAAGGTCAGGTGTTCATTTAGCCGAGGAGACTGAAATAAGGATGAACCTCCATCTAAAGAATACCCATTGGTAATCATAAGATGGTGACTAACTCGACAGCTCACCTCCTCCGCACTATTAAGACGCCAGGGAAATTGCCGATAGGGGCTCGCAGCACCTTGGGAGGATAGAACATTTCCGGCGGCAACCAGCGCATTCCCCAAACCCCCTCCCCGCCCTTGCTCAATCCCATACAACCAGTCGTAAAATTTCTCTCGCTGATGTGAGTTAAGGGGTCGAACAACATCATGACTGAGGTCAGCATTGTCTGAATTAAACCCCTGCACGCCAAGGGTTTGTCGTCCCAAGCGAACACCTGAAGGAATAATCTCCGGAGAAAATAGCTGGCTGGCAATCGTCTTGGCCGCCAAAATGGCCAAGGAATGGTATTGATACCAATTAGCAAAATTGCCACGCTCATCACTGTCTCCACGCCGTTGTGGTGCTCTAAGCTCCACGTACCGATAGCAGGCATCCAATAAACTTTTCTGCTGTTCAGTACCAATGCATTGTGCTGTATTTAAAGTTGGATCATAACGATAATAATAGGCGGCCCCATTGCGCATCGCGTCACTATCATCTGTGGCCCTAGCAGGAATTCCATCTGCTGCGAAAATATTTTCTGGTGATGAAATACTCCAGCGAAGCTGATATTCACTGGCAAGATTAATTCGCTCTCCCCGGCTCGCCCTCGTAACTAATCGAGCCCCACCTATAACAAACGGATTATTTAATGCCGCATAAAAATCAGCGTCAGGAAGAAATTCACCTAAATGATTTTTTGCTGGTCGGTAAATTTTATCGGGATTGTAGTAGAGCTTATTATAGTGGCTGGATTTTGCAGCATGCAGCTCATGCTGAGAATCAGTACCCAGTATATCTGGCATATAACCACGGTACATTTTGTCAGAATCATCAAATGTAAGTAGTAAATTTGGCGCTGCCGCTTTTAAAAAATGAGGGGGGATATCAAAAAGGTCGAGACCTTCTCCTAAAGACTGGCCCCGCGAAGAGCTTGATATAAACAACAAAATTGCAAACCATAGAATATTGGCTATTGAGACATTACGGCACATCAAATTCAATCCTTTGAATAATTTACATCTAAGACACGCATTTAGAATAGTCGTTTAAAATAGTCACTCTGCAAAACAACCTCAGTACGACTGCGACCATCAGAGTACATCCCTGCACCGCCTGACTGCGCTGTTACTCTAAAGTGATAGATGCCACCTGCAGTTTGCGCGTCACCATTTTGATCAGCCATAACATCTTCGACATCAGCAAAGCGACGATAAAATGCTACGCCTTGAACGGCATCGGATCGCTGCCGAACTCTTTGGCGATAACAACGCGGTTCCACAGCCAGTGCTGCTACACGATTTTCGCCGCTAAAAATAATTGATTCCACCGGAACTCCATTGCTGCGCCAAAACCCGTCGGTATTCCACCAATCCCACGCCAGGTCAGCGGTTGCTTCATCATCGCGGTCATCCGCGTGTATTTGAGCCGCCATCACATTTTCATCATAGGCCAAAACCATCTCATCAAGTAGCTTCTCACACCATGCCAATGCTGCTTCAGCACCCTGAAAAGCACGATTATCATCATGCACATTGCTAACAATTCTTTGCTGATTAACGACATTATCCAGGCTGCCGGTACCTATCATTCCCAACATCAGTAAAATAATCAAACCAACAATTAGCACTGCTCCTTGCTGTCTTTTCCTTACCATTAGCAACCCCTATACAACTTGGTGCGATTAATAACTTCTATTTCGAAATTCGATGGTTTGGAAAAATACTGCTCGTATTTTTCCATCTGTAAAACTTCGCGTTTCTTCAAATAACTGATATTCATGCTCCTCACCTACCGCAAGTCTACGCCCCGCACCGCCTGCATCTGCCAATATGGTAATTTTCACCGCCACTACTTTGAGCCACTCATCAGCAGACAACTCACCGGCATTGACATATTTATCGACCCTAACCGGCATATCGCCATCACTATCAACACCATATAAAACCTGCATATCCTCTATGCCTTCAATCAATTCCCGCGATCCCCGAACACTCCAGACACCACGACAACGTAATTTATTATCCTCACTAATAAAGAATGAGATAACTACATCTTTATAACGATCATCCAAGCGGGTATTAATGCAATCTCGAAAAATGATCCGCTCACTTCTCTGGTAGCGAATATGGATAATGTCACTGCCTTCTTTAACATTGTCGATACTTACATCGTCAAGCCCCGTCACTACAGCCCCGGCTTGAAAAGCCACTTCACTGGCATCAAAATTCTCCAGCCGAGGAAATATTAAATTTTCTCGTTGATACTGATCGCTATATTTACTGACACTAACATGCTCAATAAAGCCTGCTCGCCTTAGTTGTCGCTCAATAAAACTCAAGGCAAAGCGGCCATTTTCCTGCATTAACACCTGATCAGAAACAGAGGCAAAGGTTTTACTGCTGGAGGAAAATACCTGAACCAGCCCCGTCATCATAAATAGTGCCAGGGCCATGGCGATTAATAACTCAACGAGAGTATGCCCACACTCACTGTTATTTTTTAATCGATACGGCAAGAAAAAGCTCCCTAGCTTGCAATAAGCACTCTTAAGGACAGGCAGGATCGCTGATTTATTTCACCAAAAATACATTCATCATCCCCGGATGAGTGCTCAATATCATGAACTGATTTTTTACCCCGCCAGCTAATGGTGATCAGATATCCCCCTGGAGTATCGAGGGACGCAATCGTTGCTTTACCATCAGGCAAAATATCAGAATTGGTGAGTCTATCAGTCCACTCAGCCAGATCAGCGGCCGCCATCTGATCAACGCTACACAGGGCGGCAGAACCTAAACACGCAGATGCATCCCCACCGGCTACCCCGCCCTCGTGGATATATAAACCAAGGTTTGCGCCTTCAACGTTATTACGCATACGATCAGCCATATCACGTAGCAGCAGATCAGCCTGAGTAAGAAAGTAGGTATTGTGGGCTTGTTGCAGGCTCAAGGATTGCATTCCGGCAATGCCAAGAAAACCAATAGAGAGTATTAATAGTGTGACAAGAACTTCAATAAGGGTGAAGCCCTGCGAGGGACATTTTGAACAGCACAGAAACTGCTGTTTGAAGCAAACAGGCATAGGGGTGATATCCTTATCACAGTACAATTACTAACTATTGCCCATCCAGAAATTAAACAAAGAGGTCATGGCCAATGCAAATCTTGCGACTTAAAGGCCTTGAAAAGGCCTAGGAGCAAGATTTGCGTTGGCTATGGCCGGATTTAATTTTCGAAAGCTACCAGTTTCTGGATGGGCACTAGCTAGTGCCCATCCAGAAATTAGATAAAGAGATCCTGGCCAGCGCAAATCTTGTGACTTAAAGGCCTTGAAAAGGCCTAGGAGCTAGATTTGCGTTGGCCAGGAGCGAACTTGATTTTCGAAAACTTCCGGTTTCTGGTTAGGCACTAGCTAGCCAAAAAAGGCTCCATATTGGAGCCTTTTTTACACCACTACATTATCGCATCAAACCCCACGATAAACCGGCTTTCTCTTCTCCATAAAGGCAGTCGTTCCCTCTTTGGCATCCAAGGTTGAGGCCACCATAGTTCCGGCAACTGCTTCGTAATCAAGAATTTCTTCCAGGGTACACACCTGTGACATATGAATCAGGCGACGCGCCATATCCACCGCAACGCTGGCGCGCTGGGCGATTTCCTTGGCGTAAGCCAAGGCTGCATTCAATGCCTCGCCTTTAGGTACCAACTCATCAATCAAGCCCATCTCTTTACACTCTTGCGCTTTAAATATCCTTGCTGTTTCAACCATCATCAAGGCATTGGAAAAACCCACCAAACGAGGCAAGAAGTAGGACACACCGCAGTCAGGTGATACGCCGACATTGGTAAAAATAGCGGACATTTTAGTTGTCTCATCAGCAAAACGACGATCACAAGCAATGGAATAACCAAGACCTGCACCCACCGCCGCGCCGTGGATAGCAGCAATAACAGGTTTGTCGACAGCTACAATCTGGCGAACCACATCTACGAAAGGACCACCGGGAGTTTTACGCTGAGAGCGAGGGATAGG
>JAUXDF010000258.1 GCA_030618505.1 Spongiibacteraceae bacterium
TTTACCGTCTCAAGGTCTTGGTACTCAGGCAACTCTGGTGGGGTCAAGCTATACCCGATACTTTTGATCTCTGCACTAATACTACGCTCAACCATATAAATAATAGCGATGACGACGAGTATGACCGTGCCAATTGACCACTTAGATTTTGCCGCTCTGACAACCCGGGACTGTAGATATGATGCGTTCACGATAAATCCTCTATAAATAAAACGCATAAAGGGGATAATCATTTCCCCTGAATAATAAAACAATAAACGCTAACTTTAACTTGGTTTTCCTTTGGTTTTTTTGCTCTTAGTTCTCTTGTGGCCCAGCGGCTTGGCGCCGTTTTTCACGTGCAGCTGGGTAAACAATGGCTCGGGCATGCCCTAGGGAGGCATAGTGATCCGGACTGGTGGCCAAGGGGATTTTAATGCACTGTGGGCTTCTATTAGGATCCATGGTCAGGGCACTGACCTTCGCATTCTCTTCAATTACCTTGTCTACGGTAATTTCACACAAGTCCAGCCAAGGGTAAAATTTCTCATCCCAAGCAGCGGCGGGATTCAGCACTTCACTATTTTCAACTGCGGGGCTTTCTGATGCATGCAATTGTGCCTGCAAGATATATTTAACCTCACTATTTTCTACTCTGTAGATGAAGTCTTTCCGTAAAAAGTCTTCTGCTCGGGTATCATTCTCAAGTGGTGGTTTAGTCAGCTGGCCTTCGCAGTTAAAACTCTTTTCAGGAAATCCACGCTCAGGGCCTCGATCTCCCGCGATAACACGAAACCGGATGTAATTCATTTCACCTTCAGCATCAAAGAACTCGAAGCAAGACCAGGTATGGTAGCGATAGTCTACAAAAGAACCTCGAATACGGTATGCTTCCGTCAATTCTTTTTCCATAATGGTTCCCTGCTTACACAGCTCAGCACGTTGCTCTAGCGACGAATGCACCATAGTCGAAAAATCACGGATGTTACGTACAAACAGCTGGCGTCCTGCATTCATCAATATATCTAACTCACCATCACCCTCACGCTGAGTATTCACCGGCGAAAAAAACTTCAAGGAAATCGCACACCCGTCTCTCGTGCGGTCATCTTTTGCACCTCCAGGTGAAGAATGACGCAATACGATAGGAAATGTTTTACCAAATATGAAGAAATCATTTTTAGGGAAATAGGGCGAAACAATACAGCGCGCTGTTGCCTCTGCCGCCACACCATAGGTATGAGTCGCACGGCCCTTCTTCATGGAAGCCCCATAACTGAACGTTGATACGAGCTTATCGAGAACACCTTTGAAATCATCATCAATATTTGCTGTAAGCTCTTCTTGGGATAAACGCATACTGTTTTTACTTATATAGTTGTTGGCTCAACACTCGTTGCATGATTCGCGTTATGGCGAATCTTGCTGCTTGATAGATAAACTTGCTTACGAATTTCATTCACCTCACCTAAGGGCCGATGCTCGGGTAAGGCATGCCAAGGCGTATAAGAAAGGTTTTCTCCGAATTTTCGCCGCTCATTCGTATCAAAGTTTTGCGCCGATATTGTCAGTGTGGCGATTTTATATCTTGGTAGATCCCACTCGATGGTAGGGTTGTTAATCACATCATAAGTCGCATTGAGGCAGGGCTGAACATAAAATTCGAAGTAGGCTTCATTTGTAGTTAGAGCATCAACCAATATTTCTCTTAAATAGTGCTCACTGCGATCACTCTCATCAGTCGGATTAACAGGATTGGACTTAGCAGGGACTACACTGTATCGACAAATACGATCATCGCCGACACCTAGCGCGTAAGGAACCTGACTCCAGTATTCACTGGTCAGCGGGCTTTCCATTTTTTGCTGGCTAAAGCCTAGAAAAACAGGGAGATCTTTTGGTCTATTTTCTTTTAGCCAGTTGATAAATTTAGCCGGTGGAACGCCAGCTGCCGATGAGCGCGCAAAATCTTCGATAAATGGGACATATTCAGCCGCCGTTCGAATGAAAAATAGTGGATTATCAGCCAATATAAAATCATGCGTGGTTTCGTGTTCTTGCCCCTCAAGAACCTTATCTCCCTCAACCCCCAATAATTTAATCGCCATACCATGGATATCTGGCATGCGGTCATCTTCTTTATCGCCATTAGAAAAACGAACAAAAGCGTCATATGTCTTGGCTTCAGAAAACATGCCTACTTTCAATTCAACCGGTATGTCGGCAGACACTGTAAACTGAGCATTTAAGCACGCATGCATTTTAAGATGCTGGCCACGGCGCTTGATCCCCGTAACTTTCATCATGGCTTGTTGAATCTGGTCAACAAGATCAATGTTCTGCTGTTTTGTATGCATGATTATCTCTCACTGCACCTCAATCAGGGCGATGCAGTCATTGTGATAGCAGGACAATTATTATTGTCCTGCTGTCTTTGGGCTAGACTCTTGAGTTAAATCCGAAGGCTAGAGTGTCTTCATGTACTCTAATAAATCCCCAAGGTCTTCCTGCAAAGCTTCTCCACTCCAATTTAGGCGATAGAACTTACCATTGATCGTTATATCCTTGTCATGCCCCATATTTGACAGGCCATCTCGAGTTGTGTCGTAAATCATCAATGTTGGCGATGTCGCTGTTGCAATTTTTGATCTTTGCGAAACATCCCATACCCAACCTATCGACGATTGATCATAGGCCTCTACACCACGTAAGAAGGTCGTAGGTCGCTCATTGGGCATGAGCAAATGACGTAAAGTGGGTACAGAACCATTATGAAGATAAGGCGCTCGCGCCCAGATACCATCCAAGACACTCGCTATATACCCCTGCTGTTCTGCAACAGTAGTATCCCGAATAATCTTTGCACCATCCATGGTACACGGTTTAATCTTTTTTCCGTCACCATCAACATAGCTGTACTCTTTGTCATGGCAAGACGCGGTAAAAGCCGCAAGAAAAAGATTTCTCGCTTCGGTATTTAAAACTTTTGCGCGATTGAAATCGGTATACATTTCCCAATAAGGGCGGCTATTGTTAGGACTATGACAACCTGTACAGTTAGCTTTATACAGCGCCTCACCCTTCGCCGCTTTTTTCAGATCCACGTCAAATGGATAAGGAGCAGCGGGCAAATTCGTTAAGAACTTATCGACAATATGGGTGTTATGTAAATCGACCTTGCTAGGATCACTCACGACAGGGAGTTGCGCGGCAATATTACGCCAGAAACCCATGAACACACTGCCATCCCACTGCGCTGCAGCTCGCGCCTGCTGATTCCATACACTGGGAACATCGGTCACTGACGCAAAAGGTGGAATCGCCGGTTGTGGGCGCGCTAAAAACTCTTCTTCCGATAGCCCTTCTTCCCTATTAGCTTGCAAAGCAATTAATTGCGCGAGTAAATCGCCACTGCCATCGGATTGCCCCGCGCTGTTTCCTGCTAAAGCCGGAGAGCGACCCTGCTGACCATAATTACTACCCTTTTTCAGCTGCAGCTTGACCATCCAATCACTGGCACGCACTCCCTGCGATACCCCCATAAGAATTGGAACAATATTCGCCTTAACAATGGCACGCTGTTGCGTATCGATAGCCACTTCATCCTTCTCAGGTAATAGAGGCAAACCTGCTGCAAAGTAACCCGGCTTCTGAGCGTCAATAAATTTGAGAATTTTTTGCGTAGTTTTTCCCGGCGCTTCAGGCGTACCAATTAACTCTGCCGTGAAATATTTTGTGCGTGTATCAATAAAAGCCTGACGCCAACTGCGTACATCAAACTGCGTATTAGGAGCCCCCTCAATAACATGATATTGATCACCCACTTTCACCCGTGAACTATGGCAGGCACCACACGCAAAGTTTGTCACATAGAGACTGGGTTTACTGTAATCAATCTCACCGAGCGGCGCATTATGCGCATCGACCGGGCGTCCCTCAGACGAAGCGACGCCTAAACCACGAGGAAGCACGCGGTCCGGGGCGGATGGGTCACTGAATAGACCAAATTTAGAAAAATTCTCGGCTGACGAGCCCCAAATTTCCGGAGCAATTGCGGGTAATGCTTTAAGAATAATGAGTGGAGTTCCCTCAAAACCGTTCGCCGCATTCACAAACCACGAATATCCCACAGGATCTTTTTGTTTGTAAGCATCAATATCTGTTTGGCAAGCTTCACGTACCGCTGACCAAGTTAGCTTTGGCGAAGATTGCATACTGGCCGCAAGATCATCTTTCATTTCACAGCTTGCTGATCCGGCATGACTACCACTGGCGCAAGTCACCGTGGCAGCCAAGGCTACCAAAGGTAGCCACTTCCTTGAGCGTGGCACATGATTCCATATGCGAGAAGACATCTCATTTTCTGTTTCTATGACTTTCAATGTGGCTCTCCAAATGGCCGCAATGCGGCATTACAATTGCAGTGCATAAACACCGCTCAATCAATGATTGTCCCCACTACACTCTGGCGAGTACTTACAGAATTACGAACTAGAGGTATAGGCGGAAATCCCCACCCACACCCTTCGTCACAAAATCCCCCAGGGCTCGGTATACTTCAAATTGCGTTTCATCAAATGATTGATCGCTACTACTATCACGAGGAAAAGTAGCATTCAGCTGTTTATAACTGTAGAGGTATTCAGATTCATTGCCCGTGAAAGAGTGCTTCAAGTAAATGAAAGTACCAACTGTGCCATCAGGGTAATTAATCGTTCCGATCGCATAATTCGTATGCGACAAGCCCTCTTTAGTTTGAGTCGCCTTGGAGTCTTTTGGCTTGATAGGTTTCACATCAATATCCAGCACAATGCCTAAACCAATCTCGGCATACCGTTGTAGTGTCTTGATGCCTTCAAAATTGAGCTGCCTTACAGGCCTGGTAAGGCGGACCATACGGAAACAGGCTGTACAGGTAACGCTTACCTCCACGATCTGAAAAATGCTGGGACAGCGTCCTCATCACGCACCCTGTTCCCTGCAATGTTCACGCTGGAAATAAACCACCTAGTGACCTTCTTCCAGTTCCATACCTTCCTCCTCTGCCAACAAGACCTCCTGACTCTCACTCCACTGATCAGGGACATCCATACGCTCTACTGATAAGGTACTAACACTTGCCACTTAAGCTCACTCCTCAAGAAACAAATATAATGAACGAAAACTTCAGCCAGCTTTTGATCTGCACCGATGTAATC
>JAUXDF010000415.1 GCA_030618505.1 Spongiibacteraceae bacterium
GGCATATAGATGGTGACAACGTCTCCTTTTTTAACTCCCAAGGATTTTAGCCCGTTAGCGAGTTGGCAGACAGCGGCATGTAGTTCGCGATAGTTATAAGTGCGCGTCTCGCCGCCTTCCTGGTCGGGCTCCCAAATGAGTGCAGTTTGTTCAGATTTATCTTTTAAGTGCCTGTCCAGACAATTGGCGCTGACGTTGAGTGTGCCGTCACCAAACCAACGAATATGTAAATCATCTTTAGCAAAGGAAACATCTTTAACTTCGGTGAAGGGTTTTATCCAGTCAATGCGCTGGGCTTGTTTACGCCAGAAGGCTTCGGGCTCATCAATCGATTGTTGGTATAGCTCCTGGTATCTGCTGTCACTAACAAGGGCTTTGTCCTGGTATTCCTGGCTGACAGGGTAAATAGTAGAGTCGTTCATCGAGGTAAACTCCTGGATTGGTGATGCGCCTGTTTGGGCGTCTGATCGGGTAATACGCCTATTGTAAATACCTGCAAAAGGATCGGTATTAGACCTTGGTCTACTGCCCGCAATAATATTATTCCCCTCTCTTAGACTAATGTCTAAGACCTATTTAAATTCAGTAAGAGTAGAGTCGCCCTATCTGGTAGCTGGGAAAACCCAACTACTGGCGATGGCAGAGGCTTGAAACTTGAGATTATTTTCGGCGTTGTTCCTGTCAATTTAGTTATTTAATGCTGAAAAACCAATTGGCACCGGAGACAATTATGAATAAAACAAAAATCTTGTTAGGGATGGTTGGACTGTCAGTAGCACTTCCTGCTAGCGCAAGTTTCGACTTTGATTTGGATAATGGCGATAAATTATCCTTTGGTGGTTATCTCAAGGTCGATGCCCGCTATGTGAACGGAGATGTGAATTATCAGGACTACTGGCGCGGTAATAACCCAGGCTTTGGTGATAATTCTCACTTTGCCATTAACGTTCGTGAAAGCCGTTTTAATACCAAGTATACCCATGGTGATGTCACCGGTTTTATCGAGATGGATTTTTATGGTGGCGGCGGTAATGAGGTTGCGACTAACTCATCAAACCCTCGTTTGCGTCACGCCTTTATCAAATACAAGGATATTACCGCCGGCCAATACTGGACTACGTTTATGCCCTTGGCGGCACTGCCAGACGCATTAGATTTTGCCGGGCCAATCGTTGGTGAGGTGTTTATTCGCCAACCCCAGATACGTTATACCCTAGGCGGTTTAAAAGTCTCCATCGAAAACCCGGAAACCTGGGGCGATGATGGGATTGATGCGCCAGGTTCGGGTGGGGGAACGGTATCAGACAAACCTGAAACTAACCCTGACATTATTCTCAGTTATACCTTTAAAGGTGACTGGGGTGAGGTGACCGCTGCGGGTCTTGCTCGCTGGCTGGAACAAGACACCGGCAATGTTGATGAAACAGCTTTGGCGGCTAATGTCTCCGGGAAAATAAAAATCGGTGCGAAAGATGATATTCGCTTTCAGCTAAATGTTGGTGAATCCGGTCGTTATGTAGGTGCAGGTATGACCCACGATATTGTTATCGACCCCGAAACCGGCGATTACGAAGTGGAAGAAACAACTGCCTACACCGTCTCCTATCGCCACGTTTGGAGCAATCAATGGCGCAGTTCCGTGTACTACGGAGCGGCTGAAACGGATGTTCTTGAATATGACCGCTCTCATTGGGGGCTTAACTTGATTCGCCAATTAACACCGCAACTTTGGGCAGGTGTCGAAGCCGGAAATTTCTCAATAGATGATGAAGGCGCTGAAAATGGCGACTCAAACTACCTGCAGTTTTCAATGAAGTTCTCGTTATAAATATTCGATCGCTACCAGCCAAAAAAAGCAGGTAGATATAGACCAAGGTCTAATGGCGAGTCGGTAGTGAATAGGTAAAATAAATATCACAAATATGAGAGGAGGGTCGGCTCATGGCGTTTAAAAATGAAAGTGATGCCAAAGCTTATTGGAAAGAAAATGTGAACTTGATGTTTAAGTTGTTGACTGTGTGGTTTGCTGTCTCATTTGGCTGCGGAATCATACTGGTTGATGTTCTTAATCAATTTCATATTGGCGGTTATAAATTGGGGTTCTGGTTTGCGCAGCAAGGATCGATCTACTGCTTTGTAGTGTTGATTTTTGTTTATTCCAGAAAAATGGGTCAACTCGATCGCAAATACGGCGTTCATGAAGAGTAAGGGGTAATATCATGGAACTTCAAACACTAACGTATCTAGTTGTCGGCGCGACATTTACCCTGTATATCGGTATTGCGATATGGGCTAGAGCGGGTTCGACTAAAGAGTTTTATGTTGCTGGCGCGGGCATTCACCCGATCGCCAACGGCATGGCAACGGCGGCGGACTGGATGTCAGCGGCATCGTTTATCGGCATGGCCGGTCTGATTGCTTTTCTTGGTTATGGTGGATCGGTTTTCCTAATGGGATGGACCGGTGGTTTTGTATTGTTGGCAATGCTGCTGGCACCCTACCTGAGAAAATACGGAAAATTCACGGTGCCGGAATTTATCGGCGATCGTTTCTACTCACGAACGGCACGAATTGTGGCCGTCATCTGCCTTATTATCGCCTCAGTAACGTATGTTATTGGACAGATGAAAGGTATCGGTGTGGCATTCTCCCGTTTTCTGGAAGTTGAATACAATACTGGCCTGGTGGTAGGCATGATCATTGTGTTTTTCTACGCAGTGCTCGGCGGCATGAAAGGCATCACTTATACGCAGATCGCTCAATACTGCGTGTTAATTTTTGCCTACACTATTCCTGCTATTTTCATCTCCCTTAACTTAACCGGTAATCCAATCCCCCAGTTGGGCCTGGGTAGCACGATGGCGGGGACGGATGTCTTTTTGCTCGATAAGCTTGATCAAGTGGTGATGGACTTGGGGTTTGCGCAGTACACGACCTCGGCGAGGCTCAGTAGTCTCAACATGTTTGTGTACACGATGTCATTGATGATCGGTACAGCAGGTCTGCCTCACGTTATTATCCGTTTTTTCACGGTACCAACCGTAAAAGATGCACGCTCTTCAGCGGGTTGGGCTCTGGTCTTTATTGCGATTCTTTATACCACTGCGCCAGCGGTTGCAGCAATGGCTCGATTGAATCTGATAAACACCATTCAGCCACCTGATGCAACAGAAAATCTGGTGTACTCTGAGCGCCCGGATTGGTTTAAAAACTGGGAAAAAACC
>JAUXDF010000445.1 GCA_030618505.1 Spongiibacteraceae bacterium
CCAGTCCAGCGCTTAAATCATCTTCCGATGCTTCCGATGATGCATTATTTCAGGATCAACAACAACTGATTGCACAGATCATAAAAGTGGCCACCGGTCATCGTCGTCGCCCTTTGGTTATTACCGCTGACCGGGGGCGTGGCAAATCTGCTGCGCTTGGTTATGCTGCTGCAGAGTTACTCAAGCAAGGCAAGCAACATATTATTGTCACCGCTCCTCGTGTTGAAGCGCTAGTTTCGTTCTTTCGTCATGCGGGCCTGGCGCTGAACTTATCCAGAAAAAGAAATACTCTGCAGCTCGGTGATAGTCTGATCCAGTTTATTCCACCGGATGAGTTGCTGCGAAGTACACCTTCGGCCGATTTACTGATGGTGGATGAAGCGGCGGGTATTCCGCTGTCACTGTTAACCGCACTGTTAAAAAAATATTCCAGAGTGGTATTTGCCAGTACCACTCATGGTTATGAAGGCTCCGGGCGTGGATTTGTGCTCCGCTTTAAAAAAATTCTGGATCAAATAGCACCGCAATGGAAGCGTGCGACGTTAAATCAGCCGATTCGCTGGTCTGCTAATGATCCGCTTGAGCGTTTTGTCTTTCAGAGTTTATTGTTAAAAGCTGATACTGACGAGATATCTCTGCCGGCTTCGCTTGAGCTGCAGGACTGTAGTGTTCGGTTGGTGGACAGAGATGAGTTGTTGGCGAATAAAACACTACTGGAGCAGACTTTTGGTTTATTAGTTGCCGCCCATTATCGAACCAGTCCCGCTGATTTACGTAATTTACTGGATGGCCCCAATATTCAGGTTTATTTAATGCAGTGGCAGCAGACGGTGGTCGGTGCCTGTTTGCTTGCTGAAGAAGGTGGATTTGATGATGAGCTGAGCGCAAAGGTAGCCAGAGGCGAGCGCAGAGTCAGGGGGCATCTGATCCCGCAAACATTGATCTCCCATATTGGTCTGTCCGAGGCAGCGCCTCTTCGTTGTGGTCGTATCATGCGCATAGCCATTGATCCAGCGCTGCAAGGTCAGGGGCTGGGTTCCAGGTTGATTAAATTACTGACGGAAAGTGCCAGGGAGCAGGCCTTTGATTATCTGGCATCGAGCTTTGGTGCCACCCCTGAGCTGATTCATTTTTGGCAAGCTTGCGGTTTTGCACCACTGCGGGTTGGTTTGTCACGTGAGGCGAGCAGTGCCATGCATTCTGTGCTGGTGATGTGTTCTCTGAATCAGGCAAGTGCGCAGGTGCTTGATCAGGCCTCAGCCATATTTTGGCAGCAGTTTCCGTTGATGCTGGCGGATCAGTACCGTGAGCTTGAAGCTGAGTTGGTCGAATCGTTGTTTTATTGTCGAAATGTAGCGAACAGCCACTGCGGAGAAACCGAACTTAATCCGCACGACTGGCAGATGCTGCAAAGTTTTGCCGAGGGGCAGCGGATCTATGATGTGTGTAGCGTGGCAATCTGGAAAATGAGCGCTCAGCTATTAGCTGACAAGCCATTTGCCTGTGAATTAGACCCACAAGCCAAACAAGTGTTAATTTCTCGGGTGCTGCAACACAAGACTTGGAGCGCCGTAGCCGAGCAGACGGGATTAAGCGGTCGCAAGCAAATAACAGAGCTCTTGCGGGCACTGGTGCAACGCTGGTTAAAGCATCATCTTGGGTGAATTACTATGGCATGTTCTACAAAAGAGTAACGAATGCTGCCGAGTGCTTTAAAAAGGCCAGTGTTTGTGTTTTCTCACATATTTTCTCTTAAATGATGCAAATTAGAATAAAACCCAGGCTTTGTTGTGACGAAAAACAGTAACTTAATGCTTGACTTACCCACACCTGAGTTAGTGTGTTATCACAATTGCCAGTGTTACAGCTTAAAGCTTATGTGAAGTCTAATGCATGCCTAGTAACTAGTTGATAAACAACAATATATTTAATGTTGATTAAAATTTAACCATTTTAACTTAAGGGTATTATGAATGGGCTTTAAGGGGGTTTACGCAACACTTATCCCCGAAGTTATCCACAGAATTTGTGGAGTACTTTTCTCTATAACCCAGATAAAATTAAAAAGAAAGAACATTTGTTGTCAGTAAACAAATAACTCTTAAATTGGCAATATTCGTGGATATTAAATTACAAAATACGCCGATTGATAAGGTCTCCTTTCGAGGGCATTCCTTTTATATAAAAAGAGATGATCTGTTGCATGAGGCTTTTTCGGGTAATAAAGCGCGAAAATTCTATTATTTCCTGAAAAATGATTTTCCGACGATAAACAAACTTATTGCTTACGGTTCTGCTCAGGCTAATTCACTTTATTCGTTTTCAGTGCTGGCCAAGTTGAAGGGCTGGCAGCTGGATTATTATGTAGACCATATAGCTCCCTGGTTGCAACAACATCCTGCGGGCAACTATAAAGCGGCTTTGCACAATGGCGCCAATATTATAGCGCTTAATAATCTGGCGCCGAGCGGGCGTGTCAATGAATACCTTGAGCAGCAAGTATTGCCGAGGGAAGATGCGGCGTTATTTGTTCCAGAGGGTGGGCGATGTGAATATGCAGAAGCGGGTGTCAAAATCCTCGCCAACGAAATCATTGACTGGGTAGAGCAGCAGGCCTTGGACGATGTAAAGGTAGTTCTCCCCTCGGGCACCGGAACTACCGCGCTGTTTTTGCAAAAGAACCTACCCTTTGAGGTGTTGAGCTGCGCCTGTGTCGGCGGTGATCAATACCTGAAAAAACAGTTTTACCAGCTATCGAGGGAGGAGAGCCATCACCCCACTATTTTACCGACAAAAACAAAACACCATTTTGGCAAACTTTATAAAGAGTTTTATCAAACCTGGTCTGAGCTGAAA
>JAUXDF010000182.1 GCA_030618505.1 Spongiibacteraceae bacterium
TTTCAGCCGATATCGTTCATACCCACCGTTTTAAGGAAAACATCTTAGGTAGTCTGGCTGCCGCTCGTTGTGGTATCCCTTCTGTGCGTACGGTGCATGGTGCACAAGAGCACAGTAGCCGTTGGTGGCACCCCAAAAACACCCTATTTGTTCTGAACCGTTTGCTGGGCTCTTACCTGCAAAGTGCGGTAGTGCCTGTCACCAACGATCTGCGCAGGCAGTTGTTGTCTGAATATCCTGCAAAAAAGCTGGTTGCTATTCCTAATGGGGTGAGTTTTGAGCATTTGCAGGATGTGCATAGTCCTTGGCCTGATGATGGCGTGATTAAAATTGGTATTGTTGGTCGTCTGACTCCTGTTAAGCGGGTTGACCTGTTTCTGTCTATCGCTGAGTCTTTGTTGGCTGATTCATCCTTACCGGCGCTGGCGTTTTATGTGATTGGTGATGGTCCTCTTATGGATAGCCTGCAGTCACAAGTGTGTGGCCTGGATGGGGGTGATTGCGTGACTTTTTGTGGTCATGTGGCGCCAGCTTATGGGTATATTGCCGGTCTTGATGTGTTGGTGATGTGTTCGGATCATGAAGGGATGCCGATGACGGTATTGGAGTCGATGTATTTGGCTACGCCGGTGGTGGCGCATCGGGTGGGTGGTTTGCTGGAGTTGTTAGAAGAGGATGATTGTGGGGTATTGGTTGAGAACCATAGTGCTGAGGGTTATGCGCAGGCTTTGATGGAGTTGCTGGGGCAGCCAGAGCGTTTGCAGGGTTTGGCAGAGCGGGCGAAGCGACGGGTTGTTGCGACTTATTCGGCGGAGCGTAATGCGCAGCAGTTTGTGGCGCTTTATAGTCGGGTGGTGAGTGGGGGAAGTGTGGGGTAAAACCTTGATTTCGCACTGGCTCAATGAAGGCTACGGGTTGATTTCTCTATGGCAAGTGATGACAAAGCGCACACGTTTTTGCTATGCTTAGTGTCATGAAGATATTCAGTTGGAGTGCTGAGAAAAATCAAATTCTTATAGCAGAGCGTAATACGTCCTTTGAGGAGGTCGTATTTTATATCCACAATGGAGGTCTTCTGGATGATATATCTCATCCAAACTCAGCAAACTATCCAGATCAACGAATTTTTGTTATCGATATTAACGACTACGCTTACCTCGTCCCCTATGTTGAGAGTGGAGATGAGATTTTTCTCAAGACAGTAATTCCCAGTCGAAAATTCACCAAGCTTTATTTAAGGAGTGACTCATGAATAAAATTAAACTACTCAAAGAGGAGCAAGAGCTTCTTGATGCGCTTGAGTCTGGTGAATATGAGTCAACATTAACTCCGCAACGTAAAAGTGAACTGGAGGCGGCGGCGGCGCATACCTTTAAAAAAGATAAGCGTATTAATATTCGAATATCTAGTCGTGACTTGACGGCTATTCAATCAAAAGCATTTGAGGAAGGTATTCCTTATCAGACATTGGTTTCGAGTATTATTCATAAATACATATCTGGATCGCTTCGAGATGTTAGGGCTAATAAGTAAGGGCAGTCTTATTTTTGGCTAGGTTGTAATATGCAGCCACGATGCAGTGGTTGTGTTTGAGTAAAATACCCATATGCCAGCCCTTACAAGGATGGTCGTTACAAAGAGCTAAAGTGCGCCGCTGAGCATCGTAGGGTGTGGCCCCGCACCAATACACAAAATTAGAGTTTGAGGTGCGCGGGGCACACCCTACAATCAGTTTCTGAGAGGATAACGGTGCTGGGGCTTAGGTGCTGTAGTGATAGCGGAGTTGGGCTATCAATATCGTATCATTGTGACATTTATACACGATACGATGCTCGTCATTGATACGTCGGGACCAGTAGCTGGCAAGCCCATGTTTTAGTGGCTCTGGTTTGCCAATTCCCTCATACGGCGATCGACTAATCGCTTTTATTAAGGTGTTTATTCTTTTAAGCATTTTCTTGTCAGTGCTTTGCCAGTAGAGATAATGGCCCCAGGCTATTGATGAGAACATTATTTTCATTCAATAAGCTCTCTTTCAGTGCCATTGCCGGCCTCAAGTTCAGCGATTGATTCAAGTAGCTGTCTTGCGTTGGCTGGAGAGCGGAGTAAATAGGTGGTCTCCTCCATCGCCTGGTAATCTTCAAGTGACATCATCACAACAGGGTTTTTGCTTTTACGGGTTATTATTACGGGGGCGTGATCTGCGCAGACTTTTTCCATTGTGCTGGCAAGGTTTGCGCGAGCTGAGGTATAGCTAATGGCGTCCATGAGATTACTCCAAACTGTACAGGTACATAAAAGCGTACGTTTATTGTAGCTTGCACGTCATAAATGGGTCAAGTGGTGATCGCTATTGTCGCCGAAAACACCTGTCTTATAGACGGCTTTCATAATCCATGTCGTCACCAAGTACGCGAATAATGTGTAAAGTTTCTTTGTTGATGCGATACATAATTAAGTGCCGGTTAACGTGGAATTTTAGATAGCCCTTGCGTAGCGTATCGCAAGAAGTGCCAATTTTGGGGTTTTCAGCAAGTAGTATGAAGGCTTCCCCTAGTTCGTCATGGTATTTATCTGCCTGGCGTTCACCCCAGTTATTAAAGGTGTACAGCCATATATCAGTAAGGTCTTGCTCAGCTAGCGCTTGCTTATGAATCTTGAGCATTTTAAGTATTCAGACCTGCGAGTTGTTTGGCCTTTTGTTTGATTGCCTGCATATCCAGTACGCCGGCATCACCGCTTTGCTCTCCTTCGATAAGAGCAGCTCTTAATGCCTGTAACTTTAATGCTTGATAATCAGTTTCAGAGAGGACAACAGCAACGGGCTTGCCATTTCTTGTTACGCTAATAGGGGCTTTTTGCGATTCCATAATAAGCTCGCCAAATACCTTCTGTGCATTGGTCGCAGTGTAAGTGTTCATTAAAATACTCCATAATGAGTAATATGAGTAATATGAGTAATATGAGTAATATGAGTATTTTAGGCTTTAGGTTTGGTTTTAGCAAATTGGCATTGACTGCATGCTGTATCGGTGTCTGATCTATTGTTTTGGTTTGTTCCCATATAAAAGACGGAGTTTTAATGTTTTTTCCTATGAATAAGTTGTAAATTCTCCGTATTAAGTTGATTGGTGCTGTAGGCGGCAATGATCCCGGTGATCGTGTGTTACCGCTTAAGGCCTTATCGGAATATATTGTGTGTTATACCTCAAAAGCAGATTGACGCAGCGTACGGATTTACGTACGCTATTGTCTCAGGGGTGATTCTATGACTACATTTAATGCAACTGAGGCGCGATCTAAGCTCTATGCCCTCATCGACGAAACCACACTTACACACCAACCTATTGTTATTACAGGGAAAAGAGGCAATGCTGTCTTACTTGCGGAGGATGACTGGAAGGCGATCAATGAAACCCTCCACCTTTTGTCAGTTCCTGGAATGAGGGAATCTATCCAAGGGGGTATGGCCACCAAGTTAGGTGATTGTGATCAAGAGCTAGATTGGTAATGTGGCAGCTTTATTACACGAAGCAAGCCCAGAAAGATGCCCGAAAGCTCGCTTCGTTTGGGCTTAAAAATAAAGCCCAAGAGTTACTCGCTATGATTGAGGCTAATCCGTACCAAACCCCGCCACCTTACGAGAAATTAGTGGGTGATCTTTCCGGTGCTTACTCAAGGCGAATAAATATTCAACACAGGCTTGTTTATCAGGTTTTAGAAAAAGAGAAATCAATTAAGGTACTTCGCCTGTGGAGTCACTACGAGTAAACAGTTTAGCCAAGGCGAGCGCAAAAAGCGCGGCGTTTGCTAAAGGCGTTCGGAGTAGCCTGAAGTTTTGGAGTAGTTCGTAGCCTTGATAGAGCCTGCGAAATCAGGGGGGGTGCCGATTCATTCCCGGATTTCGCAGGCTCTATCCAGGCTACGGGGTGTCTATAGGCGATACCTTAGTGCGTTAATCATGGCCTCAATCTGTCTATCACCGGTGTGTTGGTGGGTCGGTAGTGTTATCAGCCTTTGGGCGAATTGTTCAGCGCCGGGAAAGTTCCCCTGCTGTTTTACGCTATCGGGAATGCCTTCAATATTCGGTAGGCTGGCAGGATAGAATTGTGAGGCGCCGAGCCCTGGTTGCTGCATTTTCTGCAGGATTCTGTCGTGTTGTGCCGGGTCGTTGATCAGTATGGGGAAGCGCAATAAACGTTGTTGCTGGTAGGTTTCACACTGTGACAACAAGCTGATGTCTTTCAGTGAGTCAGATAATTGTTGTTGTGTCTTGCTGCTGCGGTTTAGGTAGGCGGAGATATTTGTTTGCAAGTATTGCTGGTGGCTGTCTGGCAGGCTTTGTAATTGTGTTAGTGGTTTAAAAACTGTTTTCCCCATGCTGACAGGAAGTAGCTCTAGCAGCCAGTAAAACCAGGGATGGATAACGGCGTTAAATGCCAGATATTTAAACAGCAGCATCCAGTGACTGGTTTCTTTTACGGGCTTTGGCTCAGGGAATAATGAATATAGTTCGTGCTGTGTGGTATAGAGCAAACCTCCACCGAGTAGGCTGATGGGTTTTCCTTTGCCAAAGCTGAGTATTACCAGATCCCCGCTGAATGCGTTTTCCGGAGGTGCTTCGGGAAACCATTGGGCGCTATCTTCTATTAATAAAATATCATTGTGCTTGATCAGTTCCCTGATTTTGGTAAAGCGTTCGGGTATGCCTAAAAACCAGGGGGCGATAACGGCGACGGTTTGCTCGCTGAGTTTGTTTTTTAGTTCGTCCAGATTTAAGTAGGGTGTCTTGCCTTCTATATCAACCAGTACGGGTTTGCATTGAGCGTAGGTGACGGCACTGACCAGATCCGGGCAGGCGTAGGCGGGGATAATAACTTCGGGTTTTTTGCAGTTTTTTCTTTTTTTGGCAACCAGCACCGCGGCGGCTAGTGCTGCGGTACCTGATTGATACAGTTGCGACTTGTCTTTGTCGAATAGCGGGTGCCTTAGTGTTTGCGTCCCCAGGCTAATGGGGTTGCCTACAGGGGCTATACGGCGAAAAGCCGTTTTTAGCGTTTGGATGGCGTCCATGTTGTCATCCGTTTTCCGCGGGCATATTGAATACAGGCATCGGCAATTGATGTATTAACCTGCACAAAGAAAAAAATCAGCTTAACCAAGGTGTTTTCGGCAAGCTTGGGGTTTTTCCAGCCAGCAAAGGCGATGCCGTAAAAGATGATTTGTCCAGTGGCCATAAAGTTGACGAAGCTCGAGTTTCCCCATTGTGCGAGGGTAAGCAGGGCGGTTGCCAGCATAAACCAGGGCACGGCCCAGCGCATGATTTTATGGCTCCAGACTTGAAAGGAGAAGCGTCCGTATTTTTTGATATTCAGTACATCCGGGTGGCGGGCAATGGAGGTGATGCCACGAATAATGGTACGGGTTTTTCGCTGGTATTCTTTGTTGGGGTCTTTAAGGTCTTTGTAGTAACCCAGTACATCGGGGCAGGTGATGGCGACCAGGCCTTTTCTGGCCGTGCGCAGTGCGGTGTTAAAGTCACTGGGGGATTCGATGTCCCAGTCATCACAGATGTGTTTGCGGCAGGCGAAAAATGAGCCGCTGAGGCCAACCAGTCCGGCCAGGCGTGACTCTACACCACGCAGCCACATTTCGTATTTGACGTAAGCCCCTTCGCCGGCAATTTGGCCATCGTCGGAAATAAAGCGATCCTCGCTGGAGATGGCGCCAACCCGTTCGTCGCTGAAGTAGCTGACCAGTTTTTTGATGGCGTCTTCGGGGATTTGGGTGGCAACGTCGGAGAACACAATAATGTCTCCGCTGGCTTGTTTGATGGCGCAGAGTTGGGCGTATTCTTTACCGAGGTGTTGGTCGGCGCGTACCAGCCGAACTCTGTTATTAACCTTGTTTCCAAAGTCGTTAACGAGGTTGTCGGTATCGTCGCTGGAGCAGTCGGAGGCGACGACGATGTCCAGGTCGGGGTAATCAATTTGATCACTGTTTTGCAGTTTTTCGCTGATGCGGCTTTCTTCGTTGTGAGCGGTGATGATCAGCGATACCGATGGCCATTGCGCAGGTTCTGAGGCAGTGAAGGCTTTGGCTTTAGGCAATAAATTCAGTATAAGTGGGTAGATGGCATAGCTGTAGATGATGCCGGTTGCGCAGAGAAAGAGTAGTGTTTCCATAAAAGTATTTTGTACCAATCTGTGGGTATGGGTTTGCGAAATCAGGGAGAGCAGGTGCTCTGCAATCCCTGATTTCGCAAGCTCAATCAAGGCTACGGGTTATGCTTTTAGCTCCCTCTCCCGCTTGCGGGAGAGGGCTGGGGTGAGGGTAAAGTTTATAATTAGCGGCTTCGCCGCGCCCTCATCCTAACCTTCTCCCGCAAGCGGGAGAAGGGATTAGTTAGTTTTTGCTTGCCTTAAGTGCTCGTTAATTTCCTGATTGTCCGGTGCCAGCTTAGCCGCTTTTTCCAGCGCGATGATACCTTCCGCTAGATGCCCTGAATTCACCAATATCCAGCCGTAGGTGTCGAGAATGGCGGGGTTGTTAGGTGCAAGTTTAGCAGCTTGTTTGGCAACTTCATTGGCGCGTTTATCCGACGTTTCAAAATAAAGCCAGGCCAGATTGTTTAAACTCAGCGCTGAGGGGCGCCCCAGTTGTATTAATTTTTCATAGAGTTTAATTGCTTCTTGTTT